>JAZDKV010000094.1:0-11883 GCA_043802645.1 Microcaldota archaeon
TCTCTTCTTTGCTGGTGGCAGTTTGCCCACGCGTTTGGCTCTCTTCGCTGGTTTGGGCAGTTTTCTCCTGCACGGGCCTCTGCCGTTTTTCCCTTTGCGGGAGTTCTTCCTGCTCGCCCTCTTGCTCTTTTGCGCCTGCATGCGATTTTTCATGCTTCTGCGAGCGCTCGGACTCGCCACCGTGCTTTCCCCTGTGGGCCAGCTGGGATTCGTCGCGGGCTTTTACCTGCCCCGGGATTATATGCCCTGCGCCTTTCTTGACTATTTTTGTGACTATCCACGCTTTTGTCTTTGAGATTTTGCGGCACTCCGCTATTTCAACCAGGTCCCCCAGTTTTGCTCCAATTTCATCCGGGTTGTGGGCGGCAATTTTTGAGATTTTGCGCGCATACCTTCTGTACTTCGGGACGTAGGATACAAGGTCCCTCTGGACGGTGACGGTCTTTTTTCTCTTGTCGGAGACTACCACTCCCTGCACCGTAAAGCCCCTTGTTGAAATCTTGTTGCTTTTTGAATCAATTGTCATGACACCACTTTTTTGTACAATTTCTTTGAGCGATCCTCGCTTCTGCACATCGCCTGGCCAAGTTCTATGAACTTGTTGGAGCCCAGAACGCTTGCACGAGCGCCGATTTTCGGGACCGTTTTCCTCTCATTTGCGCCGGTGAGGATTGTTATTGTGTTTTGCGTCTCATTTGCAATTTCCCCCTCAATCCCGATATTGTTCGGGTTCGGGGATTGCGTTATTTTGACGCGCAGCCCAATCCATTCCTCAACCATTATCATATCCATGTTTCTACCTGCTCAGGCCGGGAATAACCGTTATTGAACCTTCGGGATACCCCAGGTTTATCAGAAGGCCCTTTATTTTTACGAGGTGGTTTCCCTGCAAAATGACAAGGCCGTCTTTTACGGTCCCTCCGCATGCGAGCTTGTTCTTGAGCTCTTTTGCGGTCTCGGACAGTTTGCCCTTGTCAAGGCCTTCGATGACAGTTACCAGTTTTTTGAACCTCTTCTTCGTAGCGTATACGCGAAGCCTTACATCCTCCTTTTCTATTGCGTCGGAGATGATTTCCTTCATCAGGTCATCTTGCCCGAAGATGTTCCCCACTAATTTCCACCTCTTGTGCTTGCCACGGCAGCGGCCGTTTTTGGCGCCGCGGGCCCCTTTTGCTCTTTTTTATCCGATTTTGCCGCGCTGAACCTCTGCGGCATAATTGTGAGTATCCTTGCCACGGTGCGCCTCAGCTCGCGGATTTTTCCGGGATTCTGCGAGCGCCCGCCGGAGGCTGCAAGCCCCCGCTCGGTGTTGAGCTCCCTGCGAATCTCAAAGAGTTTCGCCTCAAGCTCTGCCTGCGTCATTTTTACAAGGGCTGATTTTCGCACTATTGCCATAAGCATTACCTTCGTTTCTTCTTTGGAGGAGAGGAATTCTTCTCGCCCTCGGATTTATTCTCGTTCGGGTCCGCAAAGACTTTTGCCTCTTTCTTTGAGTATCCGTACGGCCTGTCTCCGGAGATATCCTCTGCCTTTGAGATGACCTTGGGGATTTCCACTTTCTGCGTGTCCTCTTTGTCGGGGAATTTTGTTCCGGGCATTACTATTCTTACCAGAACTCCGATTGCCCCTGCCTTTGGATATGCGGTAACATGGGACTCGTGCACAAGCCTTGCCGGCTCTCCGGCTTTTGGCATGTAGCCCGCAAACACTCTCAGTGATTTTGAACGGCCTCCTTTTGCCGCCAATTTTCCGGATGCGACTATTTCGCCTCCGAGCGCCCCGGCAGACATTATGTCGCGCAGGGATGAGTGGAGGATTGCGCGGGGCTTCTTGCCCATTTCTATGAACCTGCAGACTTTCTTTGCCACAAGGCGCGGCTCAAGCTCGGGAGTCTTTGACTCGGATACCGAGATTTGGGGATTTTCAATGTGGAATTTCTTTGCGATTGCCTCAGTTAAATCGCGTATGGTTTTTCCCTTCTTGCCGATGACCCTTCCGGGGTTTGTAACCTCTACGCCGATTCTTGTGACCATTGGGGTGCGCTGTATGTCAACGTGCGTGAATCCCGCGCGGTCAAGCTCGGTCTCCAGGAATTTGGATACCTGGTAGCGGATGATTGCCTCTTCAACAAATTTTTTCTCAAGTCCCACGATATCACAACCTTAATCTTTTGGCTCCGTATTCTTGATGTCCGGCTTTGAATTGCCCTCTGATTTTTTTTGCTCTGCAAGCACTTCCGACATTTTCTTGTGGGCAGCCTTTGCATCGCTTTTCTCGGTTTTTGGCTCTGCCTTTTTCTCCTCGGGCTTTTTGCTTTCAGCCTTTGGTTCGGCTTTCTTCTCCTCGGGCTTTTTGCTTTCAGCCTTTGGTTCGGCTTTCTTCTCCTCGGGCTTTTTGCTTTCTGCCTTTGGTTCAACTTTTTTCTCCTCGGGCTTTGCCGATTTTTCGCCTTCTTTTGCCGCCTCACTTGCCTCTTGCTTTTTTGGCTGCTTGCTTGCCTCATCCTTCTTTGCTGAATCCGCAACCGCCTTCTCGGCGACCTTCTTTGCGGCTTCCTCGGCTTTTCGGATAGCTTCCTGGCGGGCAGCCTGAATCTGCTGCTTTTTCTTGATGTTATCCTCGGTCTGAAGCTCGCGCAGCACTATCTCAACAAATGCGGTCTCAAAGTCCTGGCGTATGCGCCTCCCGCTTGGGGACATTCTTGCATATACAAGCTGCTTGTTTGCGCACGCGTGGACGATTTTGCAGTCTGCAAGCCCTTTTGCCTGGGAATTTGCAACGGCGTTTGTGAGAACTCCCAGCACGATTTTTATGGATTTGACCGGGTAGCCCCCTTTTCGCCCCCCAAGCTCGTGAAGGTGCCCTCTCTTCTTGTTGTGCCTGAAGTATCTTATAGGGCGCTTTTTCTCAAGGGCCTCCGAGAGGTATTCGATGGCCTTGTCCGCGCGCCTGCCCCTTATGTTTGAGCAGACGTTGCAGAGGTCGCGGTAACTCGCGTCCACTCCCTCCACTCGCGCATAAGCCAGCTGTTCTGCATTTTCGTCGTTTTGGAATCCGTATGCCATAGAAATACCCTACTTGAGCGGAATGAACTTGGACCCTCTCGTTGCGCCGATTCCCGGCCCGGAGTGGATAACGTTGCGCGTTGAATGCGCAAAATCCCCAAGCCTGTATCCGATTTTGTCGATGGTAATGTCAACTTCCTTGAATTCTTTTCCGTTGTGCACTGCAAATTTCATCCCGATCCACTGCGGAAGGATTGGGGCGTCGCGAATGTGGGTGCGAATAGGCTTTGCGCTCTTTGCCTTTTTGCGCTCGGTGACCTTTCGTATAAATTGCTTGAGCCTTGCATTCTTCCCCTCAAGCGCCCTTTTTACCGCGCGCCTTGCCCTGGAAGTGATTAAGGGAAGAGAGTCCTCAATGGAGAGGACTTCAAGCTCATTTTGCGACATGCCCCGATATTTCTCAATTTTTGCCATCCATTCACCTTATGCATTCTTGGTCTTGCGCCTTCCGGTCGATTTGGCTGCGATATGCCCGACTTTGCGCCCCGGAGGAGCTCCTCTTGAGGTGGCAGAGCTGCGCCCCTTGTGGTGCTGCTTGCCGCCGAACGGGTGTGTGTATGCGCTCATCTTCACTCCACGGTTTACCGGCCACTTTCTATTCTGCGCGTGTTTCTTGTAGAAATTTGTCCCCGCTTTTAGAAGGGGTTTCTCAAGCCTGCCCCCTCCGCAGAGGATTCCTATCTGCGCCCTGCAGGAAGAATCAAGCTCAACTGTTTTTCTTGAGGGCAATTTAACATAAACTTTTGATGCCTCTTTGGACACAAGCACGGCATACGAGCCGGGCGAGCGCACCATTTTCCCGCCGTCTCCGGGATTATTCTCTATATTGAATATGAACATTCCTTCCGGGATGTTTGCAAGGGGCAGAATGCTTCCGCGCTCTACCGGAGCCTGCTGCCCGCTGAATATCTCATCCCCGATTGCTATTCCTTCGGGGGCGAGGAGCGAGGCGTCGTCCCCGTTTGTGAAATGCACGTGCATGACAATTGCCTGGTGGGCCGGGTCATCTATGAAACTCATGACTGCGCCGCGGACGCTTGAGGTTTTCTCAATGTCATCCATTTGGCGAAAAGACACTTCGGCCTTGTACCGGTGGGATGGGGCCTTGTATGCAAACGAGCCTTTTCCTCTTCTTTGCTGTTTTAGCAGTTTACCCATAAGTATCACGCTTATACTATCTTGAGCTGCGCGGCTATGTCGTCCGCCTTGCCCTCCTTGAGCTTTATGTAGGCATGCTTTTTGCCGTCAAGCGTTATTTTGGTGTTGACTTTTGCAACCTTTATTGCAAAGATTTTCTCCGCTTCCTGTTTTATCTGCTGCTTTGTGGCATCGCGGTGCACCACGAACGTGAGCTGGTTTGCAAACTCAATTGCCGCAATTGCCTTCTCAGTAGTTATAGGGTAGAGGAGTATTTGCCCGGTTTCAAGATTTTGTGCCATAATAATCATCCCTTTGAAATCAGCTCAAGGGCAGCGGTTGTATATGCTGCAAGCCTTCCCGGCTTTGTGCCGGGGGCAAGGTCCAGGACCTTAAGCTTTGAGGCGCATACAACGTCAAAACCTGCCAAGTTTCTTGCGGCGTGCGCAAGCTTTGAATTTGAGTCGGAGACTACCAAAAGGAGCGATTTTGGCCTCTTTTTGCCTCCTCTGCGCGCTCCCACTCCGGTTCCGGTCCTTGTCTTTGTCTTCTTTGCCCTCTGCATGTCTGCGGATACTCCTATTGCCTCAAACATTTTTCGTGCATCGGAAGTCTTTGAAATTGAATCCGCGGAATTGTCAAGGATTATCGGCAGCTGCAAGCTCTGCCCTATTGCATGCCCGCGGCGGCTTACTGCCGCAGAAGATGCGGTGGCGGCCATGGCGCTTCGCAGGGCCTTTGCGTATTCGCGCTTGTTTATGCGCTCCACGATTACTTTCTCCGCTTTTGGCGGGTGCGCCCTTCTTCCCTTGACGGATGATGGGATTCTGCGCACCTTTCCGTGCTTTCCGTTTGGAAGAACTTCTCTGGGAAGCATTGCGCCTCCCTGGTTTTTGAGTGAGCCGTAATCATCCTTTCGCCCGCGGTATTTCGCGGATGTCCTTACTCCCGCCCAGACGTCGCTTCCTTTTGGCTGGTAGAGCTTGGTCTGGTCGGAGATAGCAGCCCGCTTTATCAGGTCTTCGCGAATCTCCTCCTCAAACACTTTCGGAAGAGTTGCCTCGGAAATCTTCTTTCCCTCGGATGAATATACTGCCGCTTTTGCCATAAAGATTACCTGTTTTTAGCCTCGGTTGATATGGAGAGCACCTGCATCGCTTTTGCCTCGGTTTTTCTCTCGGCTTTTCTTAAGCGTATGAGCCTCTTCTGCGGGCCGCCGATTGAGCCGAGCACCAGAAGGCATGTGTTTTTTGCAACGCCATAATGGGGGAAACCGCCGTTCGGGTTTACCTCCTGCGGGTTTGCGATTTTAACTACCCTCTTGTTAAGGTCGTGGCGGTTCTGGTAGCCCATCTGCCCGGCCATGGGGACCGTGTGGTATACTGCGCCGTATCCGAAAGCGCCCAAAGTGCCTACGTGCCTTACTTTTCCGGTTGATTTTGGCCTCTGGGTTGAAATTCCAAATCTCTTGACGGCTCCCTGCCAGCCCTTGCCTTTTGTAACTGAAAATGAGTCGAGGTACTCGCCCTCTTTTATTGCCTCGGAGGCCTTTACTTCCTTGCCGAGAATTGACTGCGCATACTTTAGTTTTTCTTCTGTATTTTTGCCGCCGACGCCGATCATCATGCGCTCTATGTGCTTTTTTCCAAAGCCGCATTTTGAGGGGCGGGCGTATGCAAGCACGAATATTTCATCCGCATCCTGCGCGCTTATCTGGTTTTTCTTCTCAAGTTTTTTGATTTTTAGCTCTTTTAGGATTTTTTCGTCATCACTCATCTGGTCGGCTTTTATCTGGCCGGCATGAAATGCGCGTATCGCATAAACGACCATGTCCGGAACCTCGATAACGGTTGCGGCGCGAAATACTTCTGCGTTTTTTGTCGGTGCGTTTGAATCGTCAATGAATGAAACTGTGGTCATGCCGGCTTTGTAGCCTGCAAATCCCAAAAGCCCGGGCTGCTCGCGCGAGGGCCAGAAGTTTATTCTTGGAACCTGCGAATCTGCGCGCTTTCTTGGGTTATATGCCAATGAGCCTTTTCTTGGGCGGTTGTGCTTAGCCATTTTTTGTTCACCTTTTTCCAAAGGGCTTTTTTTCGCGCTTGCAATATATGCAGTGGCGCAAGATGCATAGCATCAGATAAGCCCTGTGGGACTTGAAATACAACTTCTCGCGAAGGCCTCCTCAATTTTGCAGAGAACGCTTGTTTCGCATACGATTTTCGGGGAGAACCCGAAAGTGTCGTCCCTAAAATAAAGAGACGTGAAGGTTAATATGCTTACAAATATTTAAAAGGGTTGTCAGGGGGGCACCGAGGAGCGTATCAACCCGCCCCGCCACATTCCAACGAGGGTGCACATGAAAATTTGGCTTCTTGCTCCTAGCCAAATATTGCGCCCATCCCCTGCTCCGCGCCGGACTCCTCATCCTCTATTATAGAAATGATTTTCTGCTCGGTTGGCCCATCGCACCTTTTTGCCAAATCCTTGAGCTTTGACTCAACAAAGGGGGCATAGTCGTCTGAGCCCCTGAAAAAAACGTAAATCTTTTTCTCGTCGCAGCCGACTTGCACGCCGTCTTTTAATTTGTAGCCGAGCCTTGAGAAGGATTTTTTATCCTCGTGCTCCATCCCGTACGGGTCTGCCTCAAGCAATTTGGAAAGCTCTGCCTTTTTCTCAATATCGGATTCATAAACGCATTTCATTAAGACACCGGTATTTACTTGCATTTTTTGGCTTAATAAGTTATTGGGCTACATAGTTTTGATCAATGTTAATTGCATAACATTCCAGACTGCTCGCCCATGCGGTTTTTAGCACTCTATGAAAGTTTTGTATCTCACTAATCATCATCTCGCCTTTTGGATATGGTTAAGTATGGGCTGCATTCGCTGACCACCGGAACTACAGAAAACCGGTCAAGCTGGCTGCAAAACTTGACGTCCGCTGCAAAGCCGCAATCAACGAGGTATTTGCCGCTTGCACAACTTAGAAGAGAGTTCTCTAAGTTCTTTGAGTGTAGCAGAAACTCTTTTTCTGCACGCAAAAGCGCGTCTGTTTTTTTAGCCCGCAGGGCGTGGCTTATGGCGCCCGCACAAATGTAGTCCTCAAAGCAGAATATCTTGTTGCCAGTTCCCAGTCTGTGCTCAAAATCAGGTATAGGATCCATTTCGGAACTGCGAATCTCTCCTGATGGTATAATGGATATGCTCTGCCCGGAGAATTCGATTGCGGCCTGCAACGTTTTTGAAACCGCTGATAAATTTAGGAATGATGCTATAAACAAACCTTTGGCATGTACGGCATTGAAGCAAAGAGTTGCACCATGCGGGGAAGGCAACACTACGCGGCATGGCTTTTTTCTGATAAAAGAGCCTGGGGAGAGGGCACCTAAACCCTCACCATTCAAGCACGCATTGCACTCTAAAGCGAGAGCTTTTGCATGCTGGTCATTTCTGGCCGGAAATACAGTAAAGTCGCTGTTTACTGCGGTGACTGCAGCCGAAGTGAACCGAAGGACGTCTATTAGAGCTATTATATCACCCCGTGCAACAGCGGCTTCCATGCCCTCCGCTCCCCAGTCTAAAAATACTTTCATTATATAAGTGATTGCACAAATAATCCTTAAATTCCTATCCACTAAACAACAGCACGTTTAGCAACTCGTTCGTTTGGTCTCGAACATTTTATAGGACCTTTTGCGTTTAAGGTGCCAAAAAAATAATTATAAACTAAAGCGCAGATAAAAGGCGCATGAGAAACAGGCACATGGAGAACATAATTCGCGGCTGCGTGAAAAACCTCGGCTTTGCCATGGCGATAGTCCTTCTGGTAATGATAGTTGCTGCCCTCGTGGTCCGGGCATTTCTATCTTAGAGTTTTTTTATAGAAACGGTTATGCTCTTCCCGTCTATTTCCCACTCTTTTTCCAAATCCGCCTTTGCAAGCTTCTCGGATATTTTCTTGCAGTTTGCAGCCCTGCAAATGTCGCTTGAGCCCTGCGCAATGCCTGCAAGCTTTGAGTCTCCGGATACGGATGCTAAAATCTCGTCGGAGTTTGTAAGCTCAAGCCCCTTTCTCATTGACTGTATCCTGCGCAAAATTTCGCGCTCCATTCCAAGGGCATAAATGGCCTCATCGGCTTTTGTAGATATGTAAACTGCCCCCTCGCCAAATTGCGCCACGGCATAATCCGGGCATGTTTCGGTTATTTCCACGAGGTCCGGCGTGATATCGTATTTGCCCTCGAGCATGAACGGCCTGTTTTTGAGCCCATCCATTATTTTCTGCGGGTTCATTGCCTTGAGCGCGGTTGAGACGTGCGCCGAATCCTGCTTGAATTTCTGCCCGATTTTGGACTGCTTTATGCTCACCTCAAACGAGGAATCCGGCTTTGCAAAGCGCACTTCAAGCACGTTTGCCATTGCCTTCAAAAAGTCGCTTGCGGCCCCGACGGAATTTTTCACCTCGGTTGAATCGGAGTCAATGAGCATTTCTTTTGCCGGCCAGCGCAGCTTCAAATTTCCCTTCATGCGCGCGTTGAATGAGCAATTAATTATGGAGCGCAAATACTCCATCTGCTGCTCAAGAAGGGCGTCCTTGTATTTGGAGCTTGCTTTTGGCCAGAGCAAAAAGCTTACCGACTCCTCGCCAACATGCTCCTTGAAAATCATTAGGTATAAATGCTCGGAGACAAACGGGCAGTAGGGGGCTAGCATCTGAATTGATTGGAGCAGGCAGTCATAGAGAGTCTGCATTCCCGCATCAACGTTTTTTCCCTCGGCGATTCTCTGCTTTAGCCTCTTTATATAAAAGCGCGATACGTCCTCCACAAGAAAATGGCGCAGGGCGACTATCCCCCAAAACGGCTCAAAAGTTTCAAATGAATTGGTCGCTTTCTCAATTACAGTCTGGGTTCTTGAGAGAAGCCATCTGTCCTCCATCTCAAGGTTCTTGTCCTCCACCCGCGTTTTTGGATGCACATAAAAGCGCTGCATCCATACTCCGAGGTTAAGCATTATGTCTATGGAGCGCTTTGCCTCGTCAAGCTGGGCATATGAGAATTTCAGGTCGTCCCAGATGGTTGATGAGAGGCCCCAAAGCCGAAATGAATCCGCCCCGTATTTTTCAAGTATTTCCTCAAGAGGCACGAAGTTTCCGACGGACTTTGACATCTTCTCCCCTTTCTCATCCACGAAAAATCCGTGCATGGTCAGGTTTTTGTACGGAGTCTCGTTGTTTAGCACGGCTCCGCATCCAAGAAGGGAATAGAAATATCCGCGCGTCTGGTCTTTTCCCTCAACCACAAAATCCGCCTGCAAAGTCCCGTCTTTTGAGGTCCAGTTTTGCGCCTCGCCCTGTGCAAGCTGCGCCCATATTGAATTGCCGGAGTCAAACCACACGTCAAGGACATCGGGCACGCGCTTCATTGTTGATTTGCATTTCTCGCACTCAAACTCCACCTTGTCTATGAACGGGCGGTGAAGCTCAATGCTTGGGTTGGGAAGCTCGGATGAATCTGCGACCACTTTTCGCGCGCCGCACTCTTTGTTTGTGCAAATCCATATTGGCAGGGGGGTTCCCCAGAATCTCTGGCGGGAAATGCACCAGTCCGGAGCCGAGCTTACAAAATCCCTGAAGCGGGTTTTTGCAAAGTCCGGGTGGAAGTTTATTGAGTTGTCAACCTCGTGCAGCATTCGCTCCTTTAGCTTTGAGATTGAGAAGAACCATTGGTGGGTGGCAATATATATTAGGGGCGTCTTTTTTCTCCAGTCATGCGGATATCGGTGCACTATTTTGCTCTGGTGGACAAGCGCACCTATGCTCTTTAAGTCAGAGATTACTTTCGGGTTTGCTTCAAGGACTTCAAGCCCATTATACTCTCCCGCATCTTCGGTGTACCGTCCAGTCGTGTCAACCGGGCAGAATGGCTCTATTCCGTATCTCTTGCACACTATGAAATCCTCAGGGCCGTGGCCGGGGGCTGTGTGCACAAGCCCGGAGCCGTCCTCAAGTGTAACATGCTCGTCGGAGAGTATTACTTTTCTATCAAAGTCCTTTGCAAGTTTTGCCTGCAGAGGGTGCTCATATTGGGTGCCCTCGAGCTTTTTGCCCGAGCAATCCCCGAGAGCAGAATATGATTTGTCCGGAAAGAAGCCCATCACGTGCTCAATTCTCTCCTTTGCGATTACCCAGATTTCATCATCAACCTGTATTCGGGAGTATGTAAAAGTCGGGTGCACCATAACTGCCCGGTTTGCCACAAGCGTCCATGGGGTGGTGGTCCAGATTATTAAGTATTCGTTGTCCTTGCCCTTTACCTTGAATTTTACGTATATGGACGGGTCCTCTTTTTCCTTGTATTCAAGCTCGTAGTTTGCAAGCGATGTCTGGGAGGCAGGGCTGTATGGCACGACGTAGTTGCCCTCAATCAAAAGCCCTTTTTCTTCCGCCGCCTTGATTGTTTTCCATGAGGAATTTATGTAGTAATTTTCGTATGTTACGTACGGGTTGTCCCAGTCAAGCCAGATTCCGCAGCGCATAAATTGCTCGGAGATTATTCCGATGTACTTTGAGGCATATTCCTTGCATTTTAGGATGAATGTTTCAAGCCCCATTTTCTCTATTTCTTTCTTGTCGGTTATGGCAAGCTCTTTTTCTACCTGCACTTCTATTGGAAGGCCGTGGGTATCATATCCGGGGCGGTCGCGCACGCGGCAGCCTTTTGCCCTATAATAGCGGACTATGGAGTCTTTGAGAGTCTTGTTCCATGCAGTGCCGGGGTGTATCTGCCCTGTTGCATACGGCGGGCCGTCGCAGAAATAGAATGGCTCCCCCCCCTGCACCCTCTTGTTTGCCTTCTTGTAAATGCTATGTGACTTCCAGTAAGCAAGCACGTTCTCCTCAATTTCTTTCAAATCAACCATGAGCATCACTAAATGTTCGGGCTTTCCTCTAAGGTATAAGCCCCTGAAAATAAAACTTGGGTCTTATAGGTATATAACCTTTAGTAAAATAAGGGCTAATAAATCTTGTTTGCGCAAGTGAGCTTATGGCCGATGATATTGACGTTACCCCTTGGACCGAGAAATACCGCCCAAAAAAACTGGATGACATTATAGGGCAGCAGGACATAGTAAATTCGCTTAGGTCTTTTGTGAGGCTCAAAAACATGCCGCACCTTTTGTTTGCAGGCCCTCCAGGCTGCGGGAAAACAACTGCAACGCTTGCCCTTGCAAACGAGCTTTATGGCGATTCAAGAAGCGAGTGCCTTTTGGAGATGAACGCCTCAGATGAGAGGGGCATAGACGTTGTGAGGGGCAAGATAAAGGATTTCGCGCGCACAATTGCGCTGGCAGACGTGCCTTTCAAGCTCATATTTTTGGACGAGGCGGACTCGCTCACCTCTGACGCGCAGTCGGCGCTAAGGAGGACAATGGAGCTTTACGTCTCCGCCACGCGCTTTATTTTGGGGGCAAATTATTCCTCAAAAATAATTGAGCCCATACAATCCAGATGCTCCGTTTTTCGCTTCTCAAATTTGAGGGATGAGGAAGTTTCTCAAATGGCCTCGCGCATAGCGGAAAAAGAGGGGCTTGAGATTGAGCCGAAAGCCCTTGAGGCGCTAAAGTATGTGTCCGAGGGAGACATGCGCAAGCTCATTAACGCCATGCAGGGGGCGGCC
>JAZDKV010000095.1:0-3530 GCA_043802645.1 Microcaldota archaeon
CCTTCCCATATCTGGTCACCTATTTGGCGTAACTGGCGTTCCGCGCGGAAGGCTTTTACGCCGGTAGGTCTCCTTATGAAGGAAAAATAGAAGGAACTATCTGTTTAGAATAATGGCTCAGAGGTAAAACGCAACAGCCTACGAATATATTTTCCCATAGATATAAAACATTTCACATCATATAATCGCACGGTGTAAAAAATGGCAGGAGAAATAACTAATTTTGTAGATAAAAATTACAAGCACTTCAACGCGGCGGCTCTAAAAGACGCGGCAGTAGCTTACAAAAAGCACATAGACGCCGGCGGAAAAATGCTGGTTGCAATGGGCGGGGCAATGAGCACCGCAGAGCTTGGAATTTCCCTTGCCGAAATGATTAGGGCTGGAAAAGTGCATGCAATCTCCTGCACCGGGGCAAATCTGGAGGAAGATTTGTTTAACTTAGTCGCAAATAAATCCTACAAAAGAATCCCAAATTACCGATACCTCACCCCGCAGGAGGAGCAAAAGCTCCTTGAATCCCACTTAAACCGCGTGACTGATACCTGCATACCCGAGGAGGAGGCAATGCGCAAAATAGAAAAAGTGGTCCTGCGCCGCTGGATGAAAACACAGGACCAGGACAGGCGCCTCTTTCCCCACGAATACCTATACAACATAATAACTTCCGGAGAGCTTGAGGCGGATTACGATATAGACAAAAAAAATTCATGGCTTGCCGCAGCGGCGGAAAAAAACTTGCCCATTTTCATAGGCGGCTGGGAAGATTCAACTCTTGGAAATTTTTTCGTATCAAATTTCATCAAGGGCAAAATAGACAAAATGACCCACATGCGCACCGGCCTTGAATATATGAAGGAGCTCATAGACTGGTACCAAAAAGAAACTCAAACTTGCAGCATAGGATTTTTTCAGATAGGGGGCGGAATTGCGGGGGATTTTCCCATTTGCGTGGTCCCGCTAATAGAGCAGGATTTGCAAAAAGACATCAAAAAGTGGGGGTATTTCTGCCAAATCTCCGATTCCACGACCTCTTATGGCTCCTACTCTGGGGCAGTGCCAAACGAGAAAATCACGTGGGGAAAACTGGGAATAGAAACCCCAAAATACATAATTGAGTCGGATGCCACAATAGTTGCGCCGCTCATTTTTGCATACGTTTTGGGGCAGTAATTTTTTTCATTTCTATTTTTTTCAAAGCCAAATTTCTCAATTTTCCCTTGGCATTTTTTCTTCTCTAAAGCCCCAGAAAATCTTTCATTCCAGACCGCGGGGGTTGCACTTAAAGCCCCAGAAAATCTTTCATTCCCATGCCCCCTAAGAAAAAATCCTTGCCCAAAAGGCCACCAAACCCAAATTCTGCCAATATTTCTACAACAATAGCCTAATATTTGCAAAAATATCAGCAATAATACCATTTATCCCACTATAATTGCAAAAATTTTAACAATTATTGGCACATAATTGCTGGAAAACCGTCAGTTTTATATATAAATAAGACCTAATAGTAACATGAACGAAATAGACCTGGCAAAATTTGAAGAAACCTCAATTCGCCTTGCCGTGGCAGTGCAAAAGCTTGCGAAGAGAGATTTTCTTGCCAAAATTGCACTCGGAAAAGAGCCGAGAATCAAGATTTTGAGGGGCTTTCGCGGGGTCGGAAAAACCACGGCCCTCCTGCAGCTGATGGAAAAAGGCGCGCTCTATTTCTCCATGGACAATCCGGTAGTTGAAACAAACACGCTCTACGAAATTGGCAAAAAAGCAGCCATGGCCGGATATAAGGCATTGCTGGTGGACGAAGTGCATTGCTACCCTAATTGGAAAAAAGACGCCAAGGCACTTTATGATGAATTCCCAAAGCTTTCTATCGCCCTCTCCGGAAGCGCGCCCCTAGCATTCGAGCCGGAGAGGCGGCATGAGATGATAGAGATTGAGCCCCTCTCGCTTGGAGAATTCATGCGGCTGCAAGGCCTCAAGGCGGCCGCCAGCGATGCATGGATGGATGAGAAGAAGGCAGTTGAATTCACGGCTCTCAACCCTGAAATCTATGCGCATTTTTCCAAATACATGCAAGGTGGGGGCTTTCCCGCCTTTTTTTCCTTTGAGGAAAAGACCCTCGGGGCAATATTCAACAGCATAACAAAATCCATACGCCAAGATACGGCTTTTGCGGCAAATGTGGACGGGGAAATAATAGCCGCCATGCAAAAGGCGGTAATTTTCCTGGCCAGCTCCCTCCCCGGTGAATTGAGCATAAACAGCCTCTCCAACATACTGCACCTCAACAGGTATAAAACCGGCAGGGCCATTGAACTTCTCAGCGGCATGAAAATAGTCCGCCTCATAAAACCATCCGGCAAAGGCGCAAAGCTGGTGCGCCAAGACCCCAAGATGCTCTTTTATCATCCGAACCTTCGCAAAGCTGTCTGTGAGAGCATAGGCACCACTGCGGATGTCGGAGCCATGCGCGAGGAACTGGCAGCCTTTTTTCTCAATGGAAGAGGTTGGGGCATCGGCACCATCAGAGGAATGAAAAAAAGCCCGGATTACATAATTGAGAAAAACGGGGAGAGAATTATTCTTGAGATAGGGGGCAAAGGAAAAGGCAAGGCTCAGCTTTCAGAATTCAGCGGAAAAAAACTGGTCATCCGCGAGCAAGGCCTCCTTGCGCTTGGAATGTATTGAGAGATGTTGCATTCGCCCCTTTTTCTAAAGCCCCAAAAAAGCCCTTCATCCCCAAGCGCAGGGAGTTGCACCTAAAGCCCCAAGAAGTCTTTCATTCCCATGCCTCTTGGGAAAAATTTTCCCGCAGGCGCAATTACGGGCAATTTGCACGAATTAGCAACGTTCAGAAGCTCCTGCGCATTTACCTGCCTCTCGGTCTTCAAAAAAGGAATTTCTCCTCCCGGAATTTTCTCGCGCACGACAACAAACTCAAATTTCTGCGCCATTCCCGAATGAATTACCCTTATCTCCGCCTTCCCGTCCGCCAGAATCTTGTCCCTGTCCATTGTAATCACTCAAATATGTAAACCACAAAAACCATGCTGCCCGTGTCATCCGGCTCCTTTTTTATCTCCGTCTTAAAACCCTTCTTCCTGCACTTCTCCTCCTCCTCTTTGGCCGCATTTCTGTGCGGAGTAACATAAACAACTTTCTTCCCGTGCTTAAAAGCCCCTTTTCGCACAGGCACAATCGGCCCAACTCTCTTCTTGGCCCCCTTCTTTGCAATGCCGCCCAGAAAAGTCCTTGACATATATTCTTCAGAACCCATGCAAACCCCTATTCTATTTTTTTTACTTCCCGCCTTTTTTTCCTTTAGCTTTCCCTGCGTTTTTCCCCTTTTTCTCCACCGCCCCTTTCTTTGCGCTTTTCTCCTTCTCAATCTCCAAAATCCTCTCGTTCAATTTCTTAATAAGCCCTTCTATCTGCTCGTCCGGCATCCCGTGCACCGCGCAGCCGTCCCACAAGGACTCAAAAGAGCTTGCCGGGCAGCCTATGCAGTGCAGGCCGGCCTCCGTAAGCTC
>JAZDKV010000096.1:0-2746 GCA_043802645.1 Microcaldota archaeon
AATTGCGATAGTGCTCCAGAAGGGAACTGAAGGCTCGGCTGCAAATGGGAGCGTTTTGCAGATGCAGAAGGCAAATAATGGCCGCCCGCAAATGCGAAAGGCAAACGCGGGGATGCAAAATCCGGGCGCGGGCAATAAGATTGGAAATGATATGCGTGCAAACGGCACGGGCAGCAGAAATGCAGATGGACAGAATAAAACTGGCACTAATGGGAAAATTGAACAACATAGAAATTTCAGGGTAATTGCCACGGATGAGAGGCAGAAGGAAGAAATTTCAAGGTCCGCCATATTGGGGCTTTTTGGCACTGCGGATAGAAAGGCAGGAAATGGAAGCAAAGGGGAAAATGGGTTTGGCGCGGGCGTAATTTCTAATGCTGGAAAAAAATATGCTCCTATTTTGAGGGTTGATGAGAGCGGGCGCAGAAATAATTTGAATTCTGTGCAGGCAAAAAAGCCCGTGATGGACAGGGAAGGGATTGCAAGGCTTGCACGCGAGAAGAGCGCTTACCTTCTTGCTGGAAATAATATGGCGCAGGCAAAGGAAATTGCAACTGGCATGAAGAATGCAAAAAATGCGATTGTAGAGGCATTCTCAGCCTTGCGCTCGGGCAAGGAAGTTCCAGTTGAGGCTCTTGGGAAAATCTCGGACATGGTTGGAAGGCTTGAGGCAGCTGTTGAGAAGATAGGGGATGAGAGGATAAAATTCTGGGCTAAGAGAACAGTTGGGGGGCTTAGGGACGCCTTTGAGAAATTGAAGGCGGACGCTGCCAAGATTAAGAAGGATGGAAATAAGGAGAATGATAATTCTGAAAAAGAGAAAGGCGGCATGAAGAATAAATCTGATGAGGCAGAGGAGAAAAAGAAAGCGGGAAAAATAAGCGGCAAGAAAGAGGAAGAAAATGCCGGTGCGCAAATTGAGGAGAAAAATAATGCCGGGAAAACGGGCAAGAAAAAGGAAGAAAAAAATATTCTGGAAAAAATGGGCGCAAAAAACGGGGCAGATAAAATTGCAGAATTAAACGTGCAAAAAGAGCCGGAAATTCATTTGAATGGAAAAATTAATTCCGCTGGAAAAGAAAAATTATTGGAAAGCAGGGAAAATAGGTTGAAAACATTGCGGGAGAAGAGAAAGCGCGGAAAAATAGCTGGAAGAATTGGTTTTGAAAATAAGAACCCGCGCAAAAAGGAAAAGAAGCCCGAAAAGGCAGCTGCATAAGAAAAACTGTTTTTATTGCGCGCTGGCGGGCAAAGAACGCGAAAGCGGTTTACCTAAACGGGCGCGTATTTCTCCTTAATTTTAGAAGGGGGCGCTTTTTCCCTATGTGCGAGGCAAGCGTTTCCATTTGCGCCTCAACTTCATTTTGCTCAAGGGCGGCGCGAAGGTCCGCCTCAATTAAAATTGCCGGGTATGCGTAATTTCTGTTTATTGAGGAAATTGAGCTAAGAGTGTCCGCTATTTGGCTGAATTGCTGCCCGTTTGAGAGAAATTCAATTCTTAGCGGGCGGTCATGCTCCATGGGCTTTATGTAAAAAGCCATTATATTCTGCGAATGGTCGCCCAAATCTTTTAGGACGGGGTTTTTTGCCGGGCTTGCGGAGTATCTGAATGCGCAGGTGCGCTCGCCCTCGCATAGGAGATGGTCAAGGAAAACCGTGTCAAGGCAGGAGGAGAGGGGGCTTTGCGCCTGCGGGCTTGAATCGCAGATTATTTCTACAAGGCGGCGCGCGCGCGAATCTTTTGTAATTCCTGCAAGAGTGCAGTGCTTCTTGGAGCATTGGGCATAAAGGTTGGTGTAGAGAAGAATTAGCTCATCATAGAGGGGGGTTAGCTGTGAATCTTGGGGGGGCTTGTCCTCCATGAGGGGGGCAATTGAGCCGTCAAGCAAAAGGTAGGAGGGGGAGAATTTCTCAAGGGAGCCTATGGCGCACTCAAGCTCTGACTTTAGGCGGGTGAGTGAGAGAAAACGCATTTTCTCGTATTGGCCGGCAGCGGAAATGGCGCTTATTTCAAGCGGTGGGCGCGAGGAGGGGAAATATTTGCAGGAGGAGAGTTTTTGGTTCTCGTATGAAAAGCAGGAGGCAACGGAGCGGACTGCGGCAACGTCAAGGCCGTGGAATTCCTCGCATGCAATTCCGCCGTCTATTGCGCAAAATGAGCCGCTTGGGCTTTGGGGCGACATTTTCTGTATGAGGGGGGTTTCAAGAAATTCCCTGCTTTGTGGGAGGGCTTTTTTGATGTCTTGGGCTGCTTGGGCAAGCTTTGACTGCGCCTCAAGCCATGAGCGCGCAAGCTTTACAATTGAGTCGTCTATGGGCATGGAAATATTTGCCGGCAAGCATTTAAGAAATTGAGGAGGGTAATTTTCCTATGGTTTCAACTTCGGGAGAGGATGGCATAAAGCAGGTCATAGTTGTGCGCTCTGACTTGAAGATGGGCAGGGGAAAAACTGCCGCGCAGGCTGCGCACGCCTCAATTGATTCGTATTTGAAGGCTTCACGGGCGGATGAGGGGGTTTGCAGGGAGTGGCTTTTGCGCGGGATGCCAAAGACCGTGGTAAAGGTCTTGGATGAGCGGGAGCTTGTTGAGATATTTTCTAAGGCAAAGGAGATGGGGCTGCCTGCCTCTTTGATAACTGATGCCGGAAAGACGCAAATAATGCCGGGGACTAAAACTTGTGTTGGGATAGGGCCGGCTATGGCCGGGGAAATAGACAGGATTACAGGAGAGCTGAAGCTGCTTTAG
>JAZDKV010000097.1:0-5074 GCA_043802645.1 Microcaldota archaeon
CATAAAGCCGCTTGATTTGCCTGCAGGGCTTGCGGGAAGGCCGGAGATGCTTGAGAGGCGGGCAATGCGGGTTGTGAGGGCAGAGCCGATTAAGCTTGAGTGCGTGGTGAGAGGCTACCTTGTTGGAAGCGGATGGAAGGAGTATAAGCAAAAAGGGAGCGTGAGCGGGGTAAAGCTGCCTGAAGGCTTGCAGCTTGCATCCGAATTGCCCGAGGCAATTTTCACCCCGTCTACAAAAGCCGAAATTGGAGTGCATGATGAGAACGTGGATGAGGCGCAGGGGCGCGAGATTGTGGGCGCTGAAATTTTTGATTTGGTGAGGGAGAAGAGCCTTGCGATTTACCATAAGGCGTCCGATTATGCGGCAGGCAAGGGAATAATTTTGGCGGACACCAAATTTGAATTCGGCATTTATGAGAACAGGGTAATTTTGATTGACGAGGTTTTGACCCCCGATTCATCGCGCTACTGGCCGGCGGACAAATATGGGGTTGGGAGAAACCAGGAATCCTACGACAAGCAGTACGTGCGCGATTATTTGGAGGCTACGGGCTGGGACAAGAAGCCGCCCGCCCCTGCGCTGCCCCAAGAGGTAATAAAGGGCACTTCCGAGAAATACATTGAGGCTTATGAGAAATTGACCGGGAGAAAATTTGTGAGATGATTTTATGGCTGAAAAAGTGCTTATCATGATTGGAAGCGAGTCAGACATGGTTCACGCCAAAAAATGCTCGGACAAGCTGGATGAGTTTGGTGTTGAGAACAGGATTGAGGTTGCGTCCGCGCACAGAAATCCGGAAAAGGTGGATGAGCTTATGAAAAAATCCCCTGCGCAGGTGTTTGTTGCGATGGCCGGGCTCTCCGCCGCGCTGCCGGGGGTTTTGGCCTCAAAGACCACAAAGCCGGTTATAGGGGTTCCGCTGAACGTGAAGTTGGACGGGCTTGACGCGCTTTTGTCCTCAATGCAGATTCCCTCAGGCGTGCCGGTTGCAACCGTGGGCGTGGACAATGCGAAGAATGCGGCTTTTCTTGCAATGAGAATCCTTGCCCTCTCGGATGCGAAATTGGCGGGGAAATTAAAGCCTGCCATGAAATAAGTGGGACGGATGGGGCGGGCTTTTTTTCTTTTTATTCTTGTTTCTTTTTGCGCCAGCCTTCTTTTTGCAAATATTTTAGTGAGCCGCCCGGATGCTTATGGAAATATTGAAATTTTAGTTGAGGGGGGGCAGAACGGAAGTGCGAGGCTCATATCTCCGGATGGGCAGGCGCGCGATATTTCAATTGTTGATGGCTACTGGAACGGCAGCCTTGATTCTTTCGGGAGATGGGCGGTGGAATTTGGAGGCGAGAGGGTTTTTGCGGAGTATGAGCCTGCGGGGGCTGGAAAGAAAATTGAGGAAAATAATCCATCTTATGGAGGGGCGCTTGGAATTTTAGGCGCTATTTTTGCGGCTATTTTATTTTTGGGGGCTGGAACTTATGCGCTAAGCCGCTTTTATGCAAAGGAGGAGGGGGCGCAACTTTTCGTGAGAGGGAATGGAGTGGGGGAATTCGGGGCGGCATTTGTTGCCGGAAAAAACGGGCTTGCGGGAGTGGAAATTTTTTGCGGTGCAAAGAAAATGATTGGGGCTAAAAAATTGGGGGCTTATGAGAGGCTTGAGGTAAAAGTTGAGGAGGGGCGGGGCGGAAAATGGATGGCGCGCTATTTTGAGGGGGGAGTGAAAAAGGAAATTTGCGGGAGCTTGAAAAATGGCTCTGTGCAAATGCAGAATAGGAATGGCGGGGATAATAGTGGAGATGGGCGCAGGGGAGCTTTGGGAAAGGAGAAAAACGCGGATTTATTTTCGGATGCAGAAGTTCAGAAAGATAATTGGGGAAAAAATTCTGGTGGCAAAGGCGCTTTAAAGCCGGGCAAAGAAAATCTTGGGGTTGCAAGAAAAAGAAGGCTTAAGCGGGCATAATCCCGAATGCCTCGTAGTCTGAGGCAAGTTCTAGCCAGATTTGTTTCCGGGGGGGAATATTGTGTTTGCATAGAAGATTATGGTTATTACTATAAAATCAAAGAACCCCAGCAGAAGCAAATAATCGTCTATTCCAAAGATTGTAGGATTGAAGGGAATTACGTAGAGGCCTATCCATTTTGGGAGATATCCTATAGAGAGGACCTCGAGCCCGAGAAGGGAGGTAAGGCCGACCAAATGGGCGTTTTGGACCGAGGAATAGGCGACAAAAAAGGCGGCTGAAAGAAATGCTATAGCGCAAAGGCCGGCTATGGCTGGCGGGTATAGCGGCATGAAATACCATAGGGCCGAGATTACAAATGAGATTGTGAGTATTTGGGCTATTGCAAGCGAGGCAAGCGCGTATGCGTCATACTTTGCCCTGAAAGACGGCGCCTTTTTTTTGGGATTTATGAACGTGAATCTCATTTTGCATCCTCAAAGGCTTTTGCTATTTCCACTACCTCGCCCGGGCTTAGCATGAACACTTTCTTCTCTGTTTTAAGCCTTTTGCTTATATGTGCGCGCGCCTGCTCTTTTTGCCAGCCGAACATTTTTCTTGAGTGGAAGAGGGCGTTCTTGGCAGACGCGAGGCGGTGGGAGAAGAGGGCCGCTGAAATTTGCTCAAGGTTTTTGGGCAAGTGCGAGGCATCTTTTGGGATAAGCTGCACAAGCTGCGAATCCACTTTTGGAGGAGGGGTGAAAAATTCCCTCGGGATTTCATGGAGGGGGTTTGTGTAAAAGTGGAGCTGGCAGAAAACCGAGAGGCGCCCATATCTTTTGGAGGAGGGAGGGGCGCAAATTCTTTCCACCACCTCTTTTTGCATGCAGAGAATGCAATTTTCAAAATCCATTTTTGCAAGCTTTGCAAGGATTTTTGATGTGATGTTGTATGGAATGTTGCCGTAAATTACCTGGGTTTTGAAATTTTCGGGCAGCTCAAGAAAGTCCTGGTTTAGAATTTGCACGCTTTTCTCACTTGAGAATTTTTTTGCAAGGTGGGCCGCCCATTTCTTGTCTATTTCAATGAGAGTAAGGGATTTGGGGTTCTGCGCAAGGAGCTCGGAGGAGAGCCTGCCGTCTCCGGCGCCTATTTCAAGGATATCTTTTCCTTCTGTTTCAATGAGAGTTGCCTCAAGGCGCAGGGCTTGCACGTTGTCCAGAAAATGCTGCCCGAGCCTTTTGTTCAGCCTGCCTTTTTGCATGTGCAAGAATGGGAGGGGGAAAATAAAAGGGGCGCGGGCTTTGAATATGCTGAGTTTTGCAAATGCGGGCAAAAATATTTGGCTGTGGGTTTTAGGCTTTTGCAAATGCGGGCAAAAATAGCTGGCGTTTTTGAGGGCGGGAAAAATAAGGGGCAGTTTGGCTGCCGTTTATGCTGGCGTGAAGCGCGTGGAAAATAAATGAAGGCGGGTTTTGCGGGGAAATGCGGGGAAATGCGGGGAAATGCGGGGAAAAATTATCGCCTAAAGCCGCCCCTGCCATACTGCATCTCGCCCTCTTTTTTGGGCGGGCGGACAAAAAGGTAGTTTTGCTCCTTTCCCTCAAGCTCCTGCAGTATGCGCCCGGCAACTATCTGCACGGGATCGGGAAGAAGGGGAACTCTTGCCTTTAGGTCCTCAAAAGAGGCAAAGGGCTTCTGCTCCCTGACCTCAAGAATCTGGGTGAGGTGCTTTTTGCCTATTCCGTGAATAAGCTCAAGCTGGTGGAGGCGCACGGACATCGGGCCTGCCTTGTTGAAAAAATTCACAAAATCCGGCTCGCGGGAGGAAATTATCTGGCGCAGGGCAGGCTCAGCCTCGCTTTTGGCAGTTGATGTGAGCTCGTCGTAGTTAATTCTCTTTCGAATGCGCTCTACTTCCTGGCGCTCTTCATTGCCCAGATATACGCGCTGGCAGAACTGCAAGATTATGTCTGGCTTGATGGTTACCTCAAAGAGGGTGAAATATTTCTCGCCGATAAGCTGGGCTATGGACTCGGGCTCGCGCTCCGATGATCTCCCTTTAGGCAGAAAGTCAACTACCCGGGCGTATTCCTCTCGCTCCACCTGCATAATGACACCCCTTATAAGAAGAATTGCACAAGCAAACTATTTAATCCGAAGTATTTTCGGCCGCGCTCCCCTCGCTTTCCTCCCCCTCTTTTTTATCCGCTGCCTTGGGAGGAGGCTCTATCCTTTTCTCGGATGCTTTTTTTACAAGCTCCAAGATTGAGGAAATTGCCGCATCATCAAGGGAAACCTTGTCTTTTGCGATGATTGCCAGCACCGTGGATTTGCAGGAGGGGAGAATGTCGGCAATTTTTATGGCAGCGTCCGGCATGAGGCCTTCAACTGTTGCCAGACTTTCAACGAGCTGCCGGGCATCCTCCTCGCCAAGCTTGCAGAAAGAATTGGCATAATCAAGGCAGGTCTGCTGCTCGTAGCCAAAATCAGGGTCCGCCGAACGGTCGCCGAGGATTTTTTTGACATGGGCAAGCGTGGTCGGGGCAGTATTGAGCTCTTTTCGTCCTAGCATGAAAATCACGTGAATAGCTTGTTGTATTTTGGTTTATTTAAGCCTTGGGCTTGAGATGCATTCCAGATGCATTCCCGAGGCGATGAGGATTTTTGTGGCGTTCTGGTCCTGAATTTTTACTTCGTAGGATTTGCCGCGCTTTTTGATGATTTCGCCGGTCTTTCCCCTGTATCTTGGGTGGGGCATTCCGTTATAGCGCGGGTTTGGGGTTATTGCCACCATTGTGCCGACCGCATATTGGGCTACAAGGCGGGCGGGAGTGAGTTTTTTGGCGCTGGCGCCAAGTTTTCTTGTCCTCTTTGACATCTTTCCTAATGAGCGTTTTACCATACAAATACACCGGAATTTAGGGTATAAACTAGATAGTTTGCCTAGCTCTTAGAATTGATGGGCTAATGGATGTTTATAAATATTCGCATTTAAATGATAGTAAGGTTTAAATTTGAAGCCTGGTGATTTTTTTGAAAAAACGAAAATCCCTGATCGGGAGGCCAAAGTTTCATATTGAGAATATAGTCGCCTCTGCCGATTTGCAGCTTGATTTGGATTTGTACACCA
>JAZDKV010000098.1:0-7143 GCA_043802645.1 Microcaldota archaeon
AAGCCCAAAGCCCGCAAAGCCGCGCAAGCCATAGCCAAAAGTTCCGCCTCGCATTTCATTTCCGCCGAGCCGATTATATCCGCGTCCGCCTGCAAAAATTCCCTTAGCCTCCCCTTTTGCGGCTCCTCCCTTCTCCAAACCGGCGCAATGCAATACCTCTTGTAAGGCTTTGGCATATTGGAATTGGCGGCAAACCTCGCAGTCCCCACAGTCAAGTCAAAGCGCAGGGCATACTCCGAATCCTCAATCTTGAATAGCTGCCCGGCAATCTCATCCCCCGCCTTTGCGCCCAAAGTCTTTCCCATCTCAATTGCCGGGGTAGTAAGCGGCTCATATCCCCATCTCTTATACACGCCCTTAATCGCCTCAAGCATCCGCTCGCGCAAAATGGCATCCTTGCCAAAATAATCCCTCATC
Organism: Microcaldota archaeon; assembly: GCA_043802645.1. GTDB lineage: Archaea > Micrarchaeota > Micrarchaeia > Anstonellales > Anstonellaceae > 1-14-0-10-45-29. The sequence continues at coordinate 418 of JAZDKV010000098.1, forward strand.
CCTTTTGGGGTCTGAAATTCTGCCATGGATAGATTAGGAAAAAAGAAGTATAAAAGCCCTCCAGGCTACCACATGCAAATACAAAATTGCCCCTCTAGAAGGGGCCTATTTCAAAAACCCGCTTGCCCCGGCTTACTTGTGCCCCTCAATCCACTTTTTAATCTCGGTTTTTGGCGAAACCCCGGTCCTCCTATCCACCATTTCCCCCTTCTTAAAGAGAATCATGGTCGGAATTCCCGAAACCTGGTACTGCCCCGCCAAATCGCCAAACTCATCAACATTCAATTTCCCGATTTTCACGTCCTTTAGCTCGTGCGAGAGCTCCTCAATTACAGGCCCTAGCATCTGGCAGGGGCCGCACCAGGGCGCCCAGAAGTCCACGAGGGCCAAGCCGCCTGAAATATGGGACTTAAACGAATCAGCATCTAATTCCTTAGCCATAAGAAAACACCTAAAGCAGAAACGAAAAAACAAATTAAAAGGCTGCCTGAACAAGGCCTTAAAAACCATTCCGGAAGGCTCTCCATTAAACACACGCTTATATATTTAACGCAACAAATACGCTTATGTCTGAGAAGCATTGCGTAAAATACCCGCGTTTCAAAAAAGAAATGAAAGCAAGAAAAGACAGATACTCCTTCCATTCAAATACTGCCGGGCAGGACATCTCCTGCCAACTTATGGAAAAAGCCGTGCATTGCCTCAAGTGCAAGGATTATCCCAAAGCAGAAAGATATTTGGCAAAAATCCTTCGTTCAAATCCGGGAGATATATCCTCCATATCAAAAATCATCAAATGTTTCTCGCGCATGAACCTCATCTATTCGGCAGAGAAAAAATACCATTCCGCCCTCAATATGGGCGTTGAATCTATATTTATCCACAATTCAATGATGGACGCCTATGCCAAAGCTGGCCTATTAGAAAAAGCGGAAGAAATTTACTGCAACAAACTTGGCAAACACCCCAACGTTGTCTCCCACACCATAATGATAACTGCCTATGCCAAAGCGGGCCTATTAGAAAAAGCGGAGGAAATTTACCACTACAAAATCGGCAAACACGCTACCAGCGTTTCCCGCAAGGCTATGGCATATGCCTATTACACTTGCGGCCGCTATCAGGACGCCCTGAATTTTCTCAAAAGCCTGCCCGCGCGCTCAAGGGATTCTCTCTCAATAACACTTGTCCAACTCGATATTCTAAGAAAAATGGGCAAGCGTGAAGACGCCCTGAACGAGCTGAATGCAATTCTACAGGGCATGGCCGTGGATTATTCCAACCCATTATATGTTAGGGCGCGCACAATCCAGGCATATTGCCAAAATAGCTCCGGAGCCAAAGAAGCCGCATATCAGAACCTTCTGGACCTATACCTCAATGTTTCCCCGTATTTCAAGAATTATCCCCGCATCCTTTGCGGATTGGTATTCGCATACGAGGGCGGGGCCCTTCCAAATGTTGTGCGGCTTAAAATCAAGGAGAGCCTCATAAACCTGCCAAATACAATCAGTTTTAGCAAAGGCCTGAAGGCAGATGTGGAGCGCGCCCTGCATCTCCTAAACCAGAAAATCTAAATCTCAAAATACTGCCTAAACTTCTCCGTCAAATGCACCTTCTTAGTCCTTCCAAAAGGAGAAGTCAGAACAAACCCTTTCTGCTCAAGCTCCGAGACGTCCTCATAAATCGTCCCCCCAAGCCTCTTGAATAAATTCCTCTTTGTAACCCCGTTATTCTTTGAAACGTAAGCAAGAGTCTTCAAAGCATGCTTTGAAATCTCCGCCTCTCCGGCAAACTGCTTCACCGCAGGCGCATAAGAACTTCTCACCCTCATGTACCATTTCTTGTCCAAATCCTGCATAATCTCAATTGCAGAGCCCGCCTGCTTATACTGCCCGCAAAGCTCCCCCATCATCTTCTGCACTGACGAAATAGACGCAATTCCGACCACTTTTCCCAAAGAGGCATTGTCAAGCCCCTGCCCGGCCATAAAAAGCGCGGCCTCCAAAACCCGAAGCGGCTCATTCTGCCGTATATATGGGTCAAGGGCAATCTGCAAATCCTCAACTTTTTTCTCCTTCTTCTCTACAAGCTCAACCTTAGTCTCAAAACCGCTCAAGACCGCCCCAAAATCATTTTGAAGCTTGTGAAGCTCATGCACGTGCGCCCCCAAACTCATGCTGGCGTGCACTATTTTCTCCCCGGCTGCGCCGGAACTCAAATCTCCCTCGCCCCCTCCATCATGCCCGGACTGCCCGCCTTGTGCATCCAAATCTTTCGTTTCTCCTCCGGCAACATCCCGCGAATTCAAGCCATTCTCAGCAGCACCTGTAATTTTAGCCCTGCCAAAATTAGCATCTTGCGCCTCAAGCACTTCGGCCATATCATCGCAAGCCTTGGAATCATCCCCTTCAGGCGAGAGCCCATCGGCTTCAAGGCTCTCCTCAGCCGCTCTCTCCTCCCCCCCAACCACTTTAGAAACAAGCGCCTTCAACTCATCAACGGCGAATTCCTTCTCCTCTTTTTTCTTTCTGGGTTTTATTATCTCACCTTTGGCAGAAGTCCGGATAACCCCGCCAAAACCCGGAGTTTCCCCGCTCTTGGGCTTTACATAAACGTGCACTTTTGTCCCAGACATCCTAACCACTCTTATCTTTTGCGACCAGCCTTATGAATATTTCCCCAAAGAAAGGCTCCTGCGACAACGAAACCATGCCGTCATTTGCCAAAAACAAAAGGGGCAGAAATGTAAATACCACGCTTTGCCTGTCTTTTTTTTGCACCAGGCTTGAAAATGCCACAAGCTTCTGCGAGTCCGCAAGAGAGCAAATCTTCTCATATAGCCTGCCGACCTCATTCTCAATCTTAAATTCGCTCATCCTTATGTCTATGTGGTCCAAAGGCTCAATCTTGGGTTGCAGGCTGCGAACCGCGCTCTTCTCGTCCCTTTTTTGCGCCTCGTCCATTACCTCCTGAACTGCCCCGACCAAATCATCAAGGCTTATTCGGCTTTTGGGCGGAATGCGCGAAGATAGCTCAAGCTGCGGTATCTCCTCATCTCCCATATCAATAAAATCATCAAGCTCCGCCTGCACCGGCTCGTCCTCAAGGCTAACCATGTCCGACTTGAACCTAAGCAAAATAGAGGCGGCCAAAATAAGATTTGCGGGAATTCTCAAATCATCCATCTGCAATCCCCGCACGGCTTCAAGGTATTTGTTTGCAACCTTGCACACGTCCACGTTCCAGGGATCAATCTCATTCTGGTAGACCATCTCAACAAGGACTTCGCGCCAGGTGGGCATCTGGACTATGCTCTCAAGGCTTGAATCTCTCGGCCTCTCCACCCCAAAGCCGCCCACCGCCTCCTCAACCAGCATCTGCTCTGCAGTAGCCTCATGTCCGTGCCCATCCGACATGAGGCACATACCTCGCTAAAGAATATAAAGCCACTCAAAAACTGTGTCAGATAAAAAAACTATATGTTGTTTCAAATTTTATCTCCTGCATTTAGCCGGTATACTTCACAGCCGCATCGCAAGCAGGCTTTAGCAGCCCAGAAACCCACGCAAGCCCATTATTCTCAAGAAAGCCAAGCCCGGTCTCAAAATCGCGGGACTTAAAGCCCCTAAGCGCGAAGAGAACCGCCAAATAAGCAGTGCAGACAACCGTCATTGAAAGAACAAGAGCCAAAATCCCGCCGCGGGAGAAAACCGCTAACTGCCCGAAGTAGGGCAAATTCACAAAGGCAAGCCCCAAAGCCGCAAGAAACGCCCCAAAAGCCTTGAGCACATCTGGGTGTATCTGCCCCCCGAATTTCCTCCCGGCCATGAAAATGGCGGTGCTCTCGGCGCAAACTATTGCGATAGAGCTCCCTATGGCCGCCCCCGCAATCCCCGCAGTGGGTATGAGCCACCAGTCAAGGGCCAAATTAATCGCCACTGCCATAACGCTTATGCCAAGCAGGGTCTTCACGTGCCCGCGGGCCATAAGCGCGTTTCTGAAAGATATGCTCAAAAGCGAAGCAATCACAAATGGGGCAAACAGCCACATGATATATGCATTTTGCGCATAAGCCGGAGCAATCAGGTGCATGAAAGCAAAATCAAACGCCAAGAACACAAGCAGAGTAGGCAGGCCGAGATAAAACGCCCACCTTGAAACCTCTCTGGTAATCTTCAAAAATACAGGTGAGCCCCTGTCATGCTCCTCCGCAAGTATCGGCTGCTGCACGTTCACAAGGGGCGAGACGATAACCGGCGCAATATTTCTCACTATAAGAATTACTGCCGTATATCCGGAAACTATTCCCGGATTTCCCCCAAGAAAAAAGGCAATCAAAATAATGTCCATCTGGGTAAGGAACGAATCTATTATTGAGCTTAAGTAAATCGGCAAGCCGAAAGCTATGTTCCTTTTTAGGGACCAAAAGTCAAGCTTTGCCGTCCCGCCTATTTCCTTTATCTTGCCCCACGCAACCCAAGCAAGATATACGCCGACTATTGTATACGTAAGTGCATATCCGGAAAGCATCTCAAATGCCTTCCCCAGCCCGAAATATATGAGCGCAAGCACTATGAGCAGGCGCAGCACCTGTATTATCGCAGTTACAAGAGAGGTGGCAAAAAACTGCTTGAACGCATTAAGGACTGAGGTAATATATGCGGTCTCAAGCACTAAAAGGGAAAGGGCAAATATGACTGCCACAAGCCCGCCAAGGGTACTCCAGTCCACAAATTCCAAGCCCGGAAAAACCTTTGGCAGAACATAAGCGGCGCCAAAGAGCGCCGCCATTATGATTGCCATAAGCACAATCGCGCTCAAAATTTCAGTCCTTATCCTGCCCCCCTCTTTTCTCATAATCATGCCTGGGAAAAATTTAACTGCGGCAAGGCCAAGCCCAAGGCTGGCAAGAGTTGAAATAGTATTCACAAATGCATTTGCGGTAAAAAGCAGATCCGACTCCTGCGTGGCAAAATAATTCAGCACTATTATTGTAAATGCAACGCCGAGCATTTTTGAGAGGCCGAAGGAGCCCATCTGGTAAATGACTCCTTTTGAGAAAGTGTCCACTATCCCGTGAACCCTCTTTTTCTCATCATCCTGCTCCATTTTCCAAACGCCTCTCACTTCCAAAAACTTATTTTTAAGCCACGCGGCAAAATTTTGCCAAATTTCTCTCAAGGCTGTTTTCCCGCCATGATTTATAATCATTGCAGGGAAAATGCCCTCATGGACTCAACCCGCACAAAAACCGCCGCCCAAGCAAACAGCCCCGCCCAAAATAAAATCCCGCAGCTATCTCTGGGCACAAACGGCGTGCGCGCAAAATTCAATCTCCTAAACGCCCAATCCGCCGCGGATTTTGCCTTCGCCTTCGGCCTCTTCACAAAAAAAGAGTCCAAAATGAAAAATCCAGCCGTAGCCCTCGCCCGCGACATGCGCCTCACCTCCCCCTGCATCCACCAGGCGGCTGCCTCCGGCCTCATGGAATCCGGCTGCAACGCCCTTGATTTGGGCATTCTCACCTCCCCCGCAAGCGAGTGGGCTGCGCAGCATGAAAAATGCCAGGGGCTCATCATAGTAACCGCCTCCCACAACCCGCCCGAATGGAACGCACTGAAATTCGTAGACAAGGACGGCATAGCTGTCTCACGCGAGCGGGGGAAAGATTTCAACAAATTCCTCTCAAAGCCGCATGAACCCTCCCTGAAGTGGAACGAGCTTGGCACGATGCGAGGGGAGCCGCAAATAATCCAAAAATACCAGCAGGCAGTCCTGCAGCAAATTTCAAAATCAAAAATAAAGCCGCTAAAAATAATAGCCGACCCCGGAAACGGCACGGCAACTTTAGTAGCCCCAAAGCTTCTGCAGGATTTGGGCGCAGAACTAAAAGTAATAAACAAAGAGCTTGACGGCACTTTTCCAAACCGCCCATCCGAACCCATAGAAAAAAACCTCTCCAAATTAATTTCCGAGGTAAAAAAAGAAAAAGCGGATTTCGGAGTTGCATGGGACGGGGATGCGGACAGAGTTTCATTCGTGGACGAGAAAGGGCGCTGGATAGTAGGCGACAAATGCGTAGCAATCTGCGCAAAATGGGCGCTTCTAAACGAAAAAAACCCGCAGGAAAAAATAGTCGCAACCACCTCCGCTACCTCAAAAGTCGTTGAGGACGTTGCCTCCCAGTTCGGCGCAAAAACCATCTATACTGACGTAGGGGCACCATATCTGGCAGAAAAAATGCACGCAAACCTCGCATCAATTGCCGCGGGGGGAGAAGAAGTCGGCGGCATAGTTTTCCCAAAATTCTCCCTTGCAAAAGACGGGGTCTTTGCCGCCTGCAAGCTGATGGAGATGGCCTCCCTCAAGCCCGTCTCAAAATGGGTGGATGAACTTCCATCCTATTTCAACTCAAAAACAAAAATAGAAGCAGGCAAAAGCCAAAAAGAAAAGGCAATCAAATCAATTCTTGCAAAACTAAAAGCCCAAAAAGAGGGCGCACTTCTCCCTCTAATAGGCGGCTTTCGCCTAAACCTGCAAAACGAATGGGTGCTTGTGCGCGCCTCCGGGACCGAGGACTATATACGAATATTCGCGGAAAGCTCCTCCCAAAAAGGCGCGGACTCGCTTATGAGCCAATATACTGATTTAGTGCAAAAGGCCCTTTGAGTTTGCGCAAAAGCCCCCCCAAATCAATCCAGCCCCCCCATGAACCAATATAAG
>JAZDKV010000099.1:0-3814 GCA_043802645.1 Microcaldota archaeon
AGCATAATCCAAAAACTCCCCATACCCCAGCCGCATCAGGCAAAGCCGATAAAAGAGCTCCTAAAAAACAAGCTCACAAAAAAAGAATTCCTCTATCTTTTCTCCTCCTACGACATAGTCGGCTCAATTGCAATAATTGATATTCCAAAAGGCCTTGGGAAAAAGAAAAAGCTCATAGCAAATGAACTCCTAAACTCCTCCAAAATCCTAAAAACCGTCGCAATAAAATCAGGCGCAACGCAAGGCAAATACCGAATAAGAAAAATAACTCCCATAGCCGGAATAAAAACAACCAAAACAATCTCTTCAGAATCCGGCTGCAAATTCAAAATAGACATAAACAAGGCATACTACACAAACCGCTTTGCCTCCGACCGCCTTGAAATAGCATCGCAGCTAACACAAAATGAAAATGTCCTCGCCCTCTTCTCCGGCATCTGCCCATATCCGATAGTAATTGAGAAAAACGCAAAAAATCTGCCCAAGAAGATAATAGCAATAGAGCTAAACCCTCAAGCGCATAAACTCGCAATTGAAAATATATCCATAAACAAATGCTCAAAAATAGAAGCAATACATGCGGACGCAAAAAAAGAGCTGAAAAAGAAAAAATACAAAGATTGGGAAAACCGAATTCTCATGCCCCACCCGACCCAAGCCATGCACTTTCTAGGGGATGCAATAAACGCCGCAAAAAGCGGCGCAATTATCCACTTCTACACTTTCGCCCCCCCAGAAAACCCAAAAGCCCCCTATAGCGGCGCAATTGTGCAGGCAAAAGCCCAAAACGCCTCCCTAAAGCTGTTGCATGCAAAAATAGTCCGCCCCTTCTCTAAAGAAAAATCACAGGTGCGCCTTGACCTAAAAGTAATAAAAGGCTAGCCAGTTTATCCACAATTGATGGAAAGGGGGCAAACGAGCATTGAATACGTCATTTCATTATCTGTTCTACTTCTCATCTTCATCGGGATGTACGAGCTTGCCCACACAATGGATACCCGCGAGCAGTATCTTGCCTCATACTTTGAAGGGGAAAAAATTGCGGCAAAACTCTCAAACACTGTAGACTGGGCGCTAATCCTAGGGGACGGTTCAAGCTTAACCGTCTCAACCCACTCCTCACCCAACGAAACAATTATCGCCGCCCAGGCGCAGGTGATAGCCTTTGGACCCGGCAACCGGATCATATCCATCTCTCCTGCAATAGCAAGCATGACATCCCCCACGGGGGAAATCCCCTCAAACCAGTATTTAGGTGTATCTTACGATGGAACCAGCGTCACAATCTCCCAACTCGGCTAAAAAAGGGCAAATAACCACCATAGACCTGGTGCTCTCAATCTCAGTCTTCATGGTGCTTCTTGCAATAATATACGGGGCATGGCACGTAAAAATAGAGTCCGCCGCATCAGACATATCGGAATTTCGCGCATCAATCGCGGCGCAAAAAGCCCTAAATTCAATAACCAATTCTCCCGGATTTCCCTCAAACTGGGCTGTAGAAAATCTTGACCCGAATTCCGATTCGCTAAAAGGAATAGGCGCGGCCTTTGCGCACGGGGAAATAGATGCAACCAAATTGGCTGCCCTTCAAGCCGATTATGCCGACCCCTCCAAATATGAAAACACCAAGCTCAAGATGGGGCTTGAGCCATTTGATGCGGACATACGAATCTATTATATAACCGGGGTGGACTTGGCCGTGCTCGGCTCTCCCCCGGCGTCCGGCAGCCGCGTGCTTGCCTCAGTGCAAAAAGGCGCAACATATAACCAGCAGCCAGTAATGGTAAGGGTGAGGGTATGGCAAAGCTAAATCCAAACTCGCAACCTACAGCCGGCAATCGCGATGGCGCGCTAAGGCTAACACCCGGCACGCAACCCGCAGCCGGCAGCAGAGGGGGCAGGGCAAAGCTGAAAAAAGCCTTTATCTTCTCAATAGAAGCGCTTCTTGCGGCAGTCCTCCTATTCGGAATCTTTCTGCTCATCTCGGACATCAACGGGGTGCCAAAAACAAATTCAGGCACCGGCAAGATACTTGCAACCTATTCGGAAGGGCTTGCAAACTCCCTTGACTCATCAGGCGCTCTGGACAGGTTCTTCAGGTATTCCGATGATTCGCAAATAAAAAACCTGATAGGCTACATGCCGCCCTCCACCTGTGCCAAGATTGAAATATACTCTGATTCCCCATCAATTGAAAATCTCATCTATTCCTACACTCCTTCAGAGTGCACCATGCTCTGGGACACTCCGGCCGGCCTCTCAATTTATTCTTATGCAAACCGCACGGACAGCACAACAACCGGCTTCTACTGGATAAAGGCGTATGTTTATGCAAGGCAATAATCTCAAAAAAGGCGTCATATTTACCATCTCGGTCTTCATTTTAGCGGCAGTGCTTCTGGACCTCTCATCATACCTAGCAGAGCACAACGCGCGCCACGACTCCTATTTTCTCCCCCCCTCGGACGGGGAAGTGCTAAATTCAAGGTTATACGAACTCTCACGCAACACCCAGAGGGCTTTAGGGGCGCAAACATCCATTGAGAGAACCTCAACACAGGCAATTTTCATCTACAATGACAGCTTTCCCTTCCCCCCCAATTCCGGAGGAGACGCTGACTTGGGTGCATACCACACTTTCTACACTCAAGTTTGGCCCGCGCAAAACAACCTCAGCTGCTCTTTGGATGTGAGCACTCCAAATTCAACCGGAGTGCTATACCTAACAAACAGCGGCATGGAATACAGGCACGTAAATTCCGATTCCAATTCGGATTATGCGCAATTCACGCTCCCTTCCGGCTACGAATTTTCAAACATAAACTTTAGCGTATACTGCATTGAGCCGCAGGACGTTTCGCAGGTGGGCTATTCAGACTGGTCAGGCCCCGGCACAAACACTGCAAACATATCGTTTAAGGACAACGCAGGCCACTCGCGCTTTCTCAGCACGAACTACGACCCGTCTATAGACCAGTCCTCCAGTGTGGTTTACCAAGATTCGGAAGCAAATACGATCCAAACCATCAGTTTTTACCTGCTAAGCGCTTCAAAAACCCTAAAAATATCCTCGGAAGTAAATCCCGCATATCTCTCAAAAGAGGATGCCAACTGCCTCTGGAACCTAACCATATGGCTGGATTATAGCAGCTCGGAGGAAATCTACTACTACTCCCCCATATCCGCCCAACTAAGCTATGCAAATGCCTCATATTCCGGCTTTATCCCAATAGCAAGAAAATGAGCCAAACGCAACCCAAACCAATGCGCCCCTGCCTCGCGCGCTGCCGCAAAAAAATAAGCTAATGCGCCCCTGCCTCGTGTTGCTTATAGCCGCCCCTTTTTGCCGCCTCTGCAATCATCCTGTTAATCTCGTTGTTCAAAGACGCAACGTCGTCATAAGAAAAGTCTTCCGCATATATCTCCACACTGCCGGTGCCAGAAGTGTTTACAAGCAAGTTTGCAATGCCGCAAATCCGCTCAAAAAAAGTCCTCTTAATCGCAGTATCCGTAATCTGTGAAATGGGGGCAACCACCCGGCTGTGGCTTAAAATGCCGCTGTCATATATCAACTGCTCATCCGTAAGCTCAAGATAAGTAGTCTTTCTATTTACTGTGCTATGTGCCAATCCTGCAGCCACTATAAGAGCCGCAAGCGCCACAAGGCCCGAACTTATAAGCCCCTCCCGGGTTTCAAAAAACATGTAAATTCCGGCAATTAGCATAATCGCTGCAATAACAGTCGCAAAAAGATAATCCCTGATATAAAAGCCGTGAATGCTTGGCCTAATTCTCATATGCTACCACTTTC
>JAZDKV010000100.1:0-10033 GCA_043802645.1 Microcaldota archaeon
TGCCTATTTCTATTTTTAAACCATTCTAATTTTTCTTCTTCATCTTGTAGGCGTAAAAGAGGATGCCCGCTATTACAGCGATAATCAAGACTCCGCATATCGCAGAGACGCCAAGCCCTATTCCCACAAGGCCCCACGTTCCGAGGTCAAACCCGCTGCTTGCAGCCTGCTGTTGGGGGACTTTTTGCGCCGTGGCCTGCAAGGGCTGCGCTTTCTGGGAGGTTTGCGACGTGGTTTTTTGCGAGCCGGAAGACGTATTTTGCGCCCCCGCCTGCGTGTTATTCTGGGCAGCGGCGGAATTGTTTTGTGCGCCGCTATCGTTTGCCTGCATGTTCTGCCCGTTTGCCCCTTGCTGCCCCGAATTATCCTGCGGTGCGGCTTGTTCGCCCGGCTTTAGGCACTGCCCGCCCCTCTCCTCGTACCCGGGGAAATTTGAGCAGGCGCATTTAATCGCATTTTCAGTAGGCTGGCCCGCTTTGCTTGCAACCGGAAAATCCGAAGGGTATGCCTCCCCAATCACATTCTGCAAGGAAAGCCCCCCTTGCCCGTCAGGGGCGCAAATGTAGCCGGGCTTTGGCTGTGAGCACTTGTAATATGCCGTCCCGTCGCTGCATTTTTGGGTGGACAAGCCCAAATCCTCAGCATAAATCGGAATGAGCAGGAGCGAGAACAGCAGGATTGCTAGTGCCAACTTTGCCATACCTATCAAGTTGCAGACTCCGGCTAATCTTAAAAAGCTTCAACTATTATACAACTGTATAAATATTATATATCCGTATAAACAAAAGGCGAAAACTATGGGAAGAATAAAAGTAGGAGTAATAGGCACAGGCAACTGCTTTGCAGGCCTATACCAAGGATTGCAATATTACAAGACGCACAAGCTGGACGAGGCGGCAGGCCTCATGCATCCGGAGCTTGGCGGATACAAACTGGAAGACATAGAATTCGTATGCGCCTTTGATGTCGCGGACACCAAGGTGGGCAAAAACCTAAACGATGCAACATACGCGCACCCAAACGAGGTAAGGTGGCTAAAGAAAGAAGATATGCCAAAAACCGATGTAGTCGTGCAGGAGTCGCCCGCGCTTGATGGCATGGGCATCTATATTCTTGAGAGGGTAAAACCTGTCATAAACAAGCCGATAGAGCAGCTCACTCCAGAGATAAAAGAGCACATAAAAAAGACAGGTGCGCGCGTATTGCTCTCCTATTTGCCGGTAGGCTCGCATGAGGCTACAAAATACTGGGCACAAATCGCCCTTGATACTCACTGCGCTTTTGTAAACTGCATACCCGAATTCATAGCCTCAAGCCCGGAGTGGTCGCAGAAGTTCAAGGATGCCGGGCTGCCTGTAATCGGGGACGACATAAAGGCGCAGGTTGGCTCCACAATTGTGCACCGCACGCTTGCAAAGCTTGCGGATGACCGCGGGGCGGTCATTGAGAAGACCTACCAGATAAACGTCGGCGGAAATACTGACTTTCTGAACATGAAAGAGCAGTCGCGCCTTGCAAGCAAGAGAATTTCAAAGACGGAGTCGGTGCAGTCGCAGCTGAAAAAAAGGCTCCCGGACGACAAAATTTACATCGGCCCTTCAGACTTCATACCATTTCTCTCAAACACAAAGCTTGGCTTTATGAGAATTGAGGGGCGCATGTGGGCAGACATCCCCTTCAACATGGAAATACGCCTTGAGGTTGATGACAAGGCAAACTCCGGGGGAGTTTCAGTTGATGCCATCCGGTGCGCGCAAATTGCCCTTGACAGGGGGCTTAGCGGCTACCTTGAGGGGCCGGCGGCTTACTTCATGAAGCACCCGCCAGTGCAGTATTCGGACCCGGTTGCAAGGCAGATGGTTGAGGATTTTATTGCCTCCGGGCAATAACCTCTCCAACCTGCCGTTTGAAGCCTCTATCTCATCCCACCATAATCATTATAAACTGTGATAACACAGAATATTGTGGTGCAATATATGGCTAACCTTACTTTATCAATTGCCGATGCCCTCAAGCTTGAGATGGAGCGCTACAACGAGGTGCGCTGGAGCGAAGTGGCAAAAAAGGCAATCGTGCACAAGCTTGAGCAGATGCACAAGCTTGAAATCCTGCGCAAATACGTTGAGAAAGAGCCATTCTCCGCAGAAGACCTCAAGTGGATGGACGAGAATGACTGGCACCCGGTAGATGAGAAGCAGCTAAAAAAAGATTTCATAAAAAGCGTGCAAACATCCAGCAAATCTTCCCCCCGCAAGGTTTCGCTAAAAGAGCTGCTGGGCTGATGCGAAATGCACTCGCTTGAAACTACTTCCCACGCCCAAGAACAGATTCACAAACTTATCAGAAAAAATAATGCGCTGGCGAAAGCCCTGCGCGATAAAATCAAGCAAATTTTAGAGAACCCAAAACATTTCAAGCCACTGGGAAATGCCCTGCACGGCACAAGGCGCGCCCATGTGGCGGGTTGTTTTGCCCTTATCTATGAAATTGTGGAACCGGACACCGTGCGGCTTTTGCGCTTTGCACACCATGACTAGGCTTACGAGTAATTGTATAGAATCCGGCGGCAGGTGCAGCCAGCCCTGATGGGCCGTCGTCCCCGCCACCGTCTCACTCGCTGCGCTCGTTCGCCGGCGGCAGGATTTGAACCTGCAATCCCGTAAGGGACTGGTTTTCAAGACCAGCGCACTACCAGGTTATGCGACACCGGCAAAACTAGAATAAACACATCAAAAACCTAGAATACAAAGACAGAGGCTTACTCAACTGCCTCAATTTCCACATCTCCATTTACCACGAGCTGGCAGGCAAGCCTCTGGTTTGGCCCAGCCCCGAAAGCCTCAAGCGTGGAAGCCTCATTCTCAGTCTTTGGATTCAAATTCGCCATTCCGCTAACAACGTTTACAAGGCAGGTTAAGCAAACCCCCTCCTTGCATGAGAAATTCACGCTCGCCCCGTGCTGCTCTGCAATATCCACAAGTTTTGAGCCTGCCGCAACTTCAACGGTAATATTGTCATTCTTGAAAGTAACCTTGGGCATATAATCACCTCACAGATACTCTCACCCTCATTTTAAAAGATTTAAGGTTTCTCTCATCTCATGGCATCAAACCTCCCTTCAGGCTACAAGGAATCAAAGGCAAAGCAAAAGCAGGATTCATACCTTGAGCATGTCAAATTCCCCTCCGTAGCCGCACAAAATTCAAATTTTCTCGCATATGCGGCTATTGTAATCGCAATAATCGCGCTTCTTCTCTCAATTTATACAAGCAGCGGAATTCCAGGCAGCACAAAAGCGGAGCTAAAGGCAATTTCTGCCGACCTGCGCACAATACAGCAAAAAGAAATAGTCCTTACCTCCCCGCTCAAGGCATCAGTGCTTGTGGACCAGTCATTTCCGGCCTCCGACATATTTCCGGATACCTTCAACCTCTATGTGGATGACACTATTCCACTAGATTCGCAAATTACAGCCCGCTCAAACACCGGCCAGATTGTAGTCTTTAACGTGGCAGACGATTTGCATGTAAAATCCCAAATCCCGATAGACTCAAACAAGAGCCTCGCGGGGGTGAACGTGCGCATAAACCGGGAAATCCCAATAGACACCCAGTTTTCTGCAACCCTTAAAGTCAATGCGGTTTATGGAAAAGAGCTAAACGACATAATTGAGCGCCTTGACAAGCTCTCCGGGGACCAATAAGATTTTTTCTCATAAAAGCAGCTATTTGCCTGCAAGAGCAGCCTCTTTTATGAGCGCCTTTCCGGTATTTCCATTCCAGCTTATATCCCACTTTTTAACCTCAATTCTCTTTTTGAAAAAAGGCGCGTCGCAGGCAAATGTCTCCCCCTCCCCGCCCTCAAGAAATACGTTAATCGGAGGGTCTAATTTTGCAAAAGTGTCCACGTCCTCGGGCATAAACCTCTTTGATAGCCATTCTTCTCCAAGGCCTTGGGCAGAAACCGAGACTATGCGCACATCCATAATCTCAAGCATATGCTTTAGGAACTCCGGGGGCTTATGCCAGATGGGAGAGAATGCCTCAAGCTCCAAGTCGTTTGCAATTTTGTCTATCCTTGATTTTTGGTACACAGACTGCACGGCACCGGTTACCAATCCCTCGCACTCAAGAGTTCGCAGAGCCTCTTTCAAATCTTCCAATTCTGTCTCATGTGTAGTATCAAAAGTATGCAATTTTATTCCGGCTGCCTGCGCCTGCAGTTTGCACCACTCCAGATTTGGGTGGTGGAACATCATTGAATCCTCCTGAGGCCGCATGTTAAGCCAGACAACTTCGTGCCCCTGCTCAATGGCCCAGTAGGTGGCATAAGTAGAATCCTTTCCTCCGGAATACAAAGCTGCTATTTTCATTTTTTAATCCCTAAAATTTGTTTGGATATAGGGGGTGAAACCCTCAGGGGGACTGTGGAAACTTTGGTGTTCCCCATATGGGTTGGACACAGGGGGAATCGAACCCCCAGTCTCTGCCTTGCGAAGGCAGCGTCTTACCGTTCGACTATGTGCCCATTAACCTATGCGAAGGCAGCGTCTCCCTCAGACGCTCAAGGAGCGGCTGGGGGCGCGACGGCGCATCAGCGCCGGCTGCGTACCGTTCGACTATGTGCCCATGGACTATCCTAAGCCCACGGACGAATAATATACTCTGCATTTCTATTTAAAAAAGAGATATAAAAGAAAAAAGAAATTGGGGGCTTAGATGTAGTTTATGTTCTCAAGGCTTTGCAGTTCCACTCTCTTCTGGTTTTCTGCCTGCTTTGAGGCAAGAATCCTTGAAACCTGCTCTGATTTAAGCCCTGTAACAATCGCGGTCGCGCTTATGGTGTCAGAGCGGCCTGCGGTGAGCCTTGCCCCTATCTTCACGTTTGCATCATGGGCGAATTTCTCGGTAATCCTCTCTCCGCTCTCTATTACCTCTCCCAGAGTCAGGCCGGTTCCGCCTTCTATATGCAGCAGGGCGCCTTTTGCCCCCTCGTACGAGACGTCAAGCAACGGGTGCTCAAGGGCGCTTCTTGCAACTCTTTCCACCCGGTCCTGCCCGGCGCCTTCCCCTATTGAGATGAGAGCTATTCCTCCCTTCTCCATCACGGATTTTACGTCCGCATAGTCTATGTTCATGAGTGAGGGCTCCATTATGGTCTCGGTTATGCCCTTTACCGCCCTTGCGGTAATTGCATCCGCCATGTTGAATGCCTCCGTAATGGGGATATTCGGGGCATAGGATGCGAGCCTGTTGTTGTCTATTACAACCACTGTGTCGGATACGCTTGCCAGCCTCTCAAGGCCCCATTCCGCCTTCTTCACTCTTGCCCTCTCAAGCGAGAAGGGGGTGGTAACAATCGAGACTACGATCGCGCCCTGCTCTTTTGCAATTTCCGCAACTGTCGGGGCGGCGCCTGTCCCTGTTCCGCCTCCGAGGCCTGCGGTAAGGAAAACTAATTCGTTCTCTCCAAGAATCTCGCGCATTTCATTCTTTGAGGCCTGTATGCATTTTTCTGCCACTTCGGGAAATCCTCCCGCTCCAAGCCCCTTTGTAATGGACCTTCCAATAAGCACTTTTTTCTGGGCTTGTATGCTTTGCAAATGCAGGTTGTCGGTGTTAACGGCAATAGTCCTTGCTGACTTCATGCCCATATGTTCCATGCGGTTTATGGTATTGCAACCGCCTCCGCCAACGCCTACTATGCTGATGCGGATTTTGTCATTTGAAATCTCGCTCTGATCCCTAACGGATGCAGAGGAACTCTTTGCCTGGGCAACAATGTCTTCGAACATACTACCTATCCCCCCGATTTTCCTTTGCAAACGCAAAAAATGGTCGCTTTTTTCGCGCTTTGCCTCTTTAAACGTGAGAAAGCTTATAAAGCAATATGTTTGCCATCGTCGTGCGGTGTTAATTTGTATAAAAACATCTTTTTGCCACTCTTTGCCGCCGAATTAAACTTCCGCTAATTCTGCAATATGTTTTAGAAAGAATAAAGAAGTGAAAAAGTTAGTTAAGGCAGACTTTTCCGCGAACAAATCTGGCCGAAATTACGCGCGTATTCCTGCATTGTGGCCCGAATACCCCGAGCGCGTTGCAACCCTGTGTAACTCTTATTTTCTCCCATGTGAGGTAGTTGCTGCGGTCCCAAATCAAATCGGCAACATTCTGGATTTTTTTAAACTCGTGCAAACTATCCCCGCGTATGGCCGCCCTTTGCCCTACAAAACTCAAAAACTCATGTTCTTTTCTCACAATGCCCTCAATAAAAGCCCCGTTGTCTTTTGGGTATTCAATCCTGCATACTGCCAAAACGGACTCGTGGGCAAGCCTGCCCAATCTCTCCCCGTATAAAATCTCAACCCAATTTTCATCCACATCTCCAAGAGCCTTGCCCAAATATGCGTGGGCATCAAGGAGGCAGTCAATGAAGCCCGCAAGGGATTGTGCAGCTCTAAATTTCTGGGTGAATTCGGCTATCCGCAAGGCTATATCCTCTTCTACCCTCACGGCTAAGGCATTTTTTTGGGTCTTATCCATGAAATCATTCTGTTTTAATTAGTATTTAAATGCGTTGTTTATAAAAAACCGAAGAAATCTGCATTTTTTCTTCTGAAAAAATGGGGCCCCCAAATCCCTGCCGGGATTTGAGGGAAAGAAAAAATTAATTGGCTATTTCTAGCCAATAATTTCTATGTCCGAGTAACTCAGGCTGGGCCTTGACTCCTCTTTTGGCTCTGCTTCCGCGCCAAAGATGTTTGCACCCTTGACTCCGGTCACGATGGCGACAATTTCAAGTTTGCCGTCATAGCCAGGTATGAGCCTTGCGCCCCACTTAACGGTTGCCTGCGCGTCCATCTTCTCGGTGATAATTTCCCCGGCCTTAATCGCATCTCCCAATGTGAGGTCGCTCCCTCCGGAAATGTGGATAAGCGCGCCGTTCGCACCTTCAAAGTCAACGTCAAGCAGCCTGTTTTTGAGCACTCCTTCAGCCGCGCCTCTCACTTTGTCGTTGCCCTTGCCTTCTCCGACCGCGATGAATCCGACTCCTCCGCCGGATACAGTGGATCTTACGTCAGCAAAGTCAATGTTGATGAGAGATGGCTGGGTAATGGTCCATACGAGCCCTCCTACCGCCTTTGCAAGAATTTCGTCCGCAACGGCGAATGCCTCGTTCATGGGCAGGTTTGGCACAAGCTTTACAAGGCGGTTGTTGTCAAGGACGATGACTGAGTCAACGTTCTTTCTCAACTTCCCTATGGCCTCGTCTGCTTTTGCCCTTCTTGCCCTCTCAAGGTTGAAGGGGTATGTAACCATGGCAACGGTAATTGCTCCCTGCTCCTTGGCAATCTCGGCTATGACCGGCGATGCACCAGAGCCCGTTCCGCCTCCCATTCCCGCGCAAATAAACACGAGGTGGGCGCCTTCAAGCTCCTTTTCAAGCATGCCGCGGTCAACTTCCGCCGCTTTTGTCCCGGTTTCAGGGTATCCTCCCGCTCCAAGCCCTTTTGTAATGGACTTTCCTATGAGAACTTTCTTGGCTTTCTCATGGATCATGTTCAAATGCTGCCGGTCGGTATTTACCGCAACCAAATCGCAGCCCTTGACACCAGAGCGGATTAGCCTGTTTATGGTGTTGTTTCCACCACCGCCTACTCCTACTACTACAATCCGAATTTTGTCCGAGCCGATAGCTTCTGTTGGAGCCGACTCTTGCTCACCCAGGACGGATTTTACCAAACTTTCCATGTTTTCGTCCTCATTTTACTCTCTATGAGAGCAGCACCACAACTCGTGGAGAATTTAAATACTGATATGTTCGGGGATAAAAAAAGAGCGGCACTTATGCATCGTAATAATAGTATCCTCCAGCTTCCTTCTGCTCCCGGTCCAAAACAGACTGCGGCTTATTCCAGCCTCTTTTTCATAGCGGCAATGAACTCCTTCCCTTCACTCACAAAATATTTGGCATCTTCATGCCCGAAATTCTCTTTTCCGTAATCCGCACCGCTTTTGTGCATGGCACTTTTTTGCAATAAAACTATGAACCGCCCGTCTTCTTCTAAAAGCTTGTTTTGCTTAACGAGTTTTGAGAAGAGGCCCGAGGCATCGTCATGGCGAGTAACCTTCTTCTGGTCAAATTTGAGGGTAATCGCATCATTTGCCCGTATAATCGCGTGTATGGCTGCCGCACAGCATACGCTTGCCGCCCTGTAATCGGCTTTTGCCCTCGGGAGTTTGTCCTCTGCCGATTGCATCCATTCCTCCGCCTCCCCGATTGCACGCTCCGGGCTGTCGTTCATACAAGCCTCACCTTTTTTTTATCCGAGAGAAAACTGTTAAATTTTTCCCTGGATTTGAAAGTTAGGGGGACTACCTTTACCCCGTAATTTTCCAGCATGGAGGACATAAGCCCCGGCATATCTACCGCGCGCGCCGTTAAAATTGCCACATCTATGTCGCTTTCCAGTTTTTCCTTGCCTGAAGCCACGCTGCCGAACAAATAAGCCTCCTTTATCCCGCGCCTTGTTTTTAGAATCCTCCTCAATTCGGGCAGGGAGAGCCTCTGTGGCGAGGAGTTTAATTCCAGCATTCGGGAAATGAGCCTTGAAAAGGGGCTATCTTTGTATTCCACTGCCCGTGTCCTTCCAACGAGCCGGACCTGCACTATATTGGCTTTCCCGAATTTATCCACCAGGTTCCATGCGGTAGCAAAAGGGACATGCGAGGTTTTCGCAAGCTCATTTATGCTAAACTGCCTTTTGGGGTAAGCCTGAAGCGTTTTCAATAGCGGGAGCGCCCCTTTTTGTGCAAGCAACCGGATCGCTTCCATATTATCACAATTATGATAGTATTATCATAAGTCAGATATATAAATATTTGTGCAGGGCATCCCAAAAATAAAACAAAAAATTAGAAAAGCAGCCTTTACGCGCCGTAATAATAGTATCCTCCCGCTTCCTTCTGCTCCCTACCCAAGATAGGGTCGGTTTGTTGTATTAACTGGCAGGTTCCGCCCGATTGCCTTTCTAGTGGATAAGTTTTTTAAACAGTTGTTCAATTAACTTAAACATGCTAAAAGCGCTAATCACCTCAAAAACCAAAAGAAAAATCCTTGAGCTTCTTTTCATGAACTCAAAAAAGCGGTTTTACCTGCGCGAAATCTGCCGCAAAACAAACGCCCAGACAAACGCGGTTTGGGCGGAACTCTCAAAGCTTGAGAGGGCGGGAATTTTAACCTCGCAGCGGGAGGCAAACATGGTATACTATCAAGTAAACGCCCTCTGCCCCATATTCGGCGAACTAAGGGGCATAATCGCAAAGACATGCGCAATATCCGAGGCCCTAAAGGGCGCGCTTGGAGGAAAAAAAGAAATCCGCCTTGCGTTTATCTACGGCTCATTTGCAAAGGGGAATGAGACGCCCTCAAGCGACATTGATTTGATGGTAATAGGCAATCCAAACCCGGAAAAATTCTCAAAATCCATAGCAAAGCTTGAAAACTCATACGGGAGGGAAATAAACTATTCAATATACCCGGCACCCGAATTTGAAAAAAAGGCGGGCAGCGGCTTTATGGCAGAAGTTTTACGCGGGAGAAAAATCATGCTCATAGGCGATGAAAATGAACTTGAGCGATTTGCTAAAAAATAACCTCATACGCAAATGCGAGCCGGATGAGGCGCAGGCGCGCGAATGCCTTGCAGCCGCAAGAAGGGACGTTTCGGTTGCCAGAAAGCTGCTCGGAGAGGACAATGACTGGGCCTTCTCAATAGCATACAACGCGATGCTCCAGTCCGTGCGCGCGCTGATGTTTTTTGATGGATATGCCGCAAGCGGAGAAAACCGCCACAAGACGGCAGTAGATTATGCGGATGCAAAGCTTGGCGCAAAATTATCCGACAAAATAGAATTGTTTGAGAGAATGCGCAGAAAAAGGCACCAGGCGGTTTATGACAAGGCAGGCGCAATCTCCGACTTTGAGGCAAAACACGCCGTGCAAACTGCAGAGGAATTTTTAGAGAAAATAA
>JAZDKV010000101.1:0-7455 GCA_043802645.1 Microcaldota archaeon
GAACTACGCGTCCTTTGACGTGTTTTCCTGCAAGGAATTTGACTCGGAGAAAGTTGCTAAGCTTGTGGTGCAGCTCTTCGGGGCGAAGACCTATGAGAAAAACTCGTTTGAGAGAGGGAAACACTTCCCCAAGGACATGAAGCGCAACCGCCAGATTATGGCGATGCAGCGCTCGCAGAAATCCGCCTCCGTGGCAAGCACGGTTGCAGATATGGAGTAGTTTTTTCTTTTTTCCAGATTTTCTTTTTTTGGAATTTTAATTTGGATTAGCGGGAGCTTTTTTTTGTGTAGTTTGTTTTTTGGGAAATTTTTTATTTTTGGTTTGGCGCGGGCTTTATGCGAGGCTTGTTTTTTGAAAAAATTTAGTTTTGGTTTGGCGCGGGATTTTTGTTTTTTAAAATTTGCTTTAGCGCGGGATTTTTCTGGAATTTTCTTATTTTGGGATTTTAATTATTGGTGGCGCGGGAATTATTTGATTTTAATTTTTTGCAAACGGGCGTTTTTTGGTTTTTGGGGCGAGAATATTATAAGACGTTTGGGCAATATATTTGCGGTGAAGACGATGAACTTTGGATTTTATACTATTCCGGATGGCGTTGGAAATGGGAAGAATAGAAATAATGGAAGGAATGGCACGCCCAATATTAAGGAATTTTCAGTGGAGATGCTTGAGTTTAGCGAGCTGATGAAGGGGAATGTGAATAATCAGTTGGGAGATGCCGGAAAATGGGCAAACGGAAATGGCAGAATTGAGAGAGAGGCAAAACGATTGAGCGAGAAATATCCTGCTTCGGAATATGAGAAGGAGGAGATTAGCGCAAAGATTGTGGGCGAATATTCTTTTGGGCAGGCAAAACAGATGCGCAGATTGGAGAAGCTTGAGAGGATTTGGGATGACCTGCATATTTTGTCTTTGATTGGAGGGGGCGCCGCTACTTGGGCCATAGTAAAATTTTGGCCGGCGGAGCAAATTTTGGATTATGTTATTGGGGCGGTTGCTGGGATTGTGGTCGGAGTAGCCTCATTTGCGCTTATTCACAAGATTAGCAAAGGGGCGCGCAGGAGAGTTATGGAGTATAGGGGCATGGCTGCCGTTGGGATGGAAAATATGCAAAATGAGCTTGGAAAAATATGGAATGCGTTTGAGAGTATACATTCAGGAGAAAAGGCAGATGGAGGGGGCGGGAAAAAATATTAGTACTACAAAGGATTCGGCTTAGGGCAGATTATGAGATTTGGGAATTGGAGCTCTGGGTGCAGGGGTTGTAGATGCATCCGTTCTGGCAGGTGTTTATCCCTTCGTTGTAGCGCAGGATGAAGGCTGTGCCATATTCTGGATAGCAAAGAGAGTTCGGATTTGTTTTTTTGAGATTTGCGCAGTAATCTTCAAGGTAGCGCGTTAGGTATTTTACCACGTTGTCGTTTTGTACATTTGGGTCGGGGCTGTAATTCTCAAGGAGGGAAACCGTAACTACTCCCATGCCGGAATATCTGTAGGCTGCAATCCATGCGGCATACCATTCAAACTGGGCAGGAGACATGCCGCCCTGCTGCGGGTTGAATGCGTCTATCCCGGGATTTTTAGAATAATCCGAGCGCAGTTGGGAAAGAACGTCGTCATACCTTCCGGCTTTTGTCTGGAATTCTTCGGCTCCGCACTCGGCAGAGTCTTTTGGCTCAAAGGGGTTGTAGGAGGGCGAGGGGGGCTTTATGCACTGGAAGGTTCCAAAAGCGCAGGTGCGCATTCCGGCATCGTCTATTGCTTGCGCTTTTGAGCGAAGGAGGCCGGCGGCGCAGTATTGGCTTTCATAATCCGCGAGTTTTTCTGGCTTTATTTCAGGGCCGCAGGCGGTGTTTGTTTTTGGTGCGGGGGATATTTGGCATGCGGAGGCATAGTTTCCATATATATCCGGCTCGCTTTGCCCGGGGCGGATTCGCCCAAGACCGGACTCGCCTACCGCTATGGCGCGCATGAGGACTGGGTCAATGGAGGCTTGAAGGAATGCGGCGTCCATTTCGGGATATTGGGTGCAGGCGTCCTTTGGAAATGAGATGGAGCCTGCGGAGATTTGGGATTTTAGACCGCAGAAAATGTTGGGCATGGGGGTAAAGGAGAGGCAGTTGCCGCACTGGGAGGCTGCGATTTTATCAAGCGCATCTTTGTCTTTTGGGGCTTCAACTCCGGAAGAGCCTTCCGGGCGGGCCTGCGCGGGCGGGGAGCGGAAATACATTTTTGAGGATTCAAATGCGGTGCACTGCGCGCCTGCCCCGTTTGCGGAGAACATGAGGGCCTGCTGGCCGGAAGGAACGAGGGGCATATCGGAGATTGCTACCGTGCCCCCGTCCATTTTGGCGGAGAAGCGGCCGACTATCTGGTTGCTTGAGGCAAAGAAAATTACCTCGTCATCTGAAGTGGAATTTATCTGCTCTACAAAGAGGGAGAAGATGCCGTCGTTTGAGTATATGTAGTCTCCGGGAAGGACTTGCTTTAGGTTCGTGAGCTTTGTCCTGAAAAGAGGGCCGCGGTCCGTGAAGTAATATTGGCAGCTTGAGAACCATGAGAATTGGGAGGAATTTTTCGGCTGGGCGGCAGAGTTTAGGACTCCGTACTGGCAGCCAAGCTGGCTTAGGGTAATTAGGGATGGGGATTGTGCAGATGCGAGGAAGGTGCTGCCGGAGGAATTTTCAAATAGGGCGTGCGTGGAGTTTTTCATGTCTATTTGGGAGACTTGGATTGTTTGCCCGCTCTCAAGAGCCATGGTTGAGCCGGGAGTTATTTCATCAAGGGAATTTATTTGCGGGTTTGCAAGCTGCTTTTGCGCCTTGCACTCAAGAGGGCCGCCAAGGGGAGAGTCTATGAGCTTGTAGGGTGCGAATCCGATTACTCCGGAGGCTACAAAGCCGGAGGTGCCCCGCATGAGGTCGTAGTATGCTTTTGAGACGGTATCTTGGGAGAAGGTGCAGCTTTTTGTGAGGGTTGGCCCCTCAGAAATGGCTACCGAATACCAGACGGATGGGATGTAGAAATTGCTGAGCGCCTGCTTTGAGTAGAGGAGGTGCTGGGCTATGCTTTTTTGAGGGCTGCATGTTGTGAGATTTTCATTTTCATTTGAGTTGAAGCCTATGCCAAGCAGGTCTATTTTTGTTCCAAAATCCCCGGTTGCGGGGCGGGATACGTAGGCGGAGGTTGAGGGGTATTTTTCCTGGCAGCCAAGCGGGTCTTCTCCTCCTTCAAGGACGGAATATTCCTGCGGGCGGTAGGCAAAATAGTAGTCAAGTGGGCAGAAATCTGGCAGGCCGGATGAGTTGAAGGTTGGCTTGAGGGCGAGGGCTGCAAGGCAGTCTGGGCAGTCGCGCTTTATTGTTTCTATTTGGGTTTTTACCTGCTCAAGGAGAGTGAAGTTTAGCTCCTTTTTTCCGCTTGAGCTTATATAATAGGGGTCTGCAAGGGCTTCGGTGGTTACAACTATCGGGCCGGAGATTTGCGGGTTGGCGGACTTGTTGTTAAAGGATTTGAGCATTGCGGAGTATGATGGGTCATTTATGTATTTGCCTTTTGAGTACCAGACGACTACGGGCATTTGGGATTTTGCGAGGTGGCACATGAGGGTTTGGGGATTTGGGATGGCCGGGGGCGCATTGTCCTGCGGGCTTGCCCAGATGACGGGCATTGCAAGCTCGCCTGCGCAGTATTGCTGGGCGAGGGAGAATTCTGCCGAGGAGGTGCCGGAGCCTATCATGAAAAAGCGGGGGGAGCATATTTTGTTTTGCCCGAGAAAATTGCAGAGGCTCCAATCGCCTTTTTTGGTGTCGGAATCTGCCAAAGTCTGCTGGTAGGTGGATGCGTTGCATTTGGCAAAAGTGCATTGGGCGTTTGCAAGGGTGTCGTTGGTGTTGTCCGAGAGGCCGAAAAGCCTAAGCCACGGGGATTTTTCCTCCCTCGTGCAGATGAGGCAGGTGCACGGGGTGTCGCCGCCGATTTGGCCCTGCGCGTTCATGAATGTGGAGAGGTCAAAATCAATCGTGGAGTTGAGCATGTCACGGCCGTCTATTTTTGAGATACAGCCAAATAGTGCAAGAAGAAAAATTATTGAGGCTATGGCAAAAACCCTATTTTTCATAAATAGTAGTAGCCGCTTTTTATTTAAGAGGCTTTTTGCTAATCAAAGTTTATCTTGTAGCCATATCTCTTGTCGTATTCGGCGGTCTTTTTTAGCTGGGCCTGTATGTATTCGCGCCTGTGCTTGTATGGGACGTCGCGCTGGTCAACGTGCAAAAAGGTTTGGAAGTCCGCGAGCGCCTGGTGCTTCTCTTCTATTTTTTGCTCAACGAGCCTTGCGCGCTGCTCCTGCGGAAGGCTGAGGTCCGTGTATGTTTTTTCTATCTGGCGGTTTAAGTCTTTTATGCGGATATTGAAGGTGTCGGCTTTTTGCTGGGAGAAGGAGCCATCGTTTACCCTGTCCTGAACGCAGAGGGGGCAGGCGGTGCCGTGCTCGTGCATTATGCCATGCGTGGGGCAAGTAGTTTGGTTTTGGTAGTGGAAATAGTTGCCCGGAAACGAGGAGCCGGGCGAGAGGGCGGAGAGGCCCCAGTTTTTGAGGCTGTACTCAAGTTTGTGCACTTTGCGCATTATGCCTGACTGCTTGCGCTCTATTTCTACCTGCTCCTGGCTCTTGCAGAGGGGGCAGGCCTGCCCGATGCTTAGGATGATGCCATGCGTCGGGCAGGCATAGTCCGCGTGGCCGTGGGCGCCTGCGTGGATTTTTGCGGCATCCATTTTTTGGCGCGCTTCTGCCTGCTCCGGGGAGAGGCGGGCGGGATTGTAGAAGAATTGGTAGTCGTATTTTGGAACGGCCGATGACCATGGAGCGTTGTTTAGGCGGGGGATGTTTGGCTTTATGAGCATGTGGTAGCCAAGAATAAACGCGGGGGCTAACGGGAATATGTAAGGAGAGTTTTGAATCTGGAACATCTGGCGCATCTGCTCTACTTTTACGAATTCAAGGAAGATGGGGGTTTCCCTGCGGTAGACATCGCGAAGGGCTTCGGCGCGAACGTTTCGGCCCACTCCGCTGTTCTCAAGATAGGCTTTGGTGCCTATGTCGTTTAGCCTCTCGGGAGCAACGCGCTGTGCCATTGTTGCAAGGGAGGAGCCGGGCAGGGGGTTTGCAAGAGTCATGGTTACGTAGGGGAACATCTGGAAGCGGTCATTAAAGTCAGTGTAATACATACCCGGAGTCGGGGCTGTCTTTATTGTGTCATGAAAGGCCCATACCATCTCGGACGGCCTGTGGGCGCCACCTTGGGCGGATACGTCGTAGCCGGAGCGGTCTTCAACTGCGTAGTAGCCCTGCCTGAATATGCTGCTGTATATGTCGCGCACTATCGGGATGTTTAGGCCGGGGCGGGTTTTGGCTATATCCTCAAGCTCGCGCATTCTGGATTTTATCATGCGCCTCTCGTCCGGGTCTGTTGAGCTGTTTAAGTAATTGCGAAGGTTTGAGAGAATCTGCTGCCCCTCCTCTGCTGCCGAGGATTGGTAGCGCTTGTTCCAGAGGCTGAATTCCTCGCGGAAGGTGAGGCCGATTTTTTTCTGGCGCATCTCGTTATCTATATCAAGGCCAAGAAGTTTTGCGCGGTCCCTGTCTACATCGTAGTTGTCCTCAACTCCGGAATACTTGAACGAGAGGGGCATTTTGGTGCGCCTTCCTACCCATGCGGTTTCCTCTTTGAGGCTAAGGCCGTATTCGTCCACGTATTTTGTGCGCACATTCGGCATTTTCATAAAGCGGGTAAACCAGTCAAATGATTGCCACGGCTTGAAGACTGACTGCACGGCTTCTATGAAATTTTGCTCATGAGTATTGGTGAGGCCGCGCTCCGGGTCAAGATGGTATATTGTAGTGTATCCGGTCATGCGGGTAAAGAAGGTACGGGTGTGCATGCCAAAAGCCATTGCCGCCCAGTATGAGGGGCGGGTAAGGAAATTTGCAAGGCGGTCTCCGGGAAGAAGGGAATATCCCGCCCACATCTGCGGGCGCTCGGATACAAACTGCCCTGTCTGGTAACCGGACATCATTGCGGGGGCAAGGCCGTAGGCTGAGCCGTATGTGATTCTGGGGTCCCTCATTACGGTTTGCTCCGCGACGTTGTAGAAGGGAACGTAGGAATCGGCAACGCGTTTTATGTCCCGGTCGGGCCAGCCCATTGATTTTTGGGTGTTTTTTGCTATGGCCTCCATTGTGTGCACGTTTTGCACGTATGAGGGGATTATGGCTTCGCGCAATTGGCTTATGCGGCTTCGCTCTTCCCTGCCAAGATGAGCAAGGGACATTAGCTTGCCAAGCTCGGAACGGGCTTCATAAAGCCTGTCTTTTGCGTCCAACGAGGCTTTTACCTCCTCGGATTGGAGGCGCCTTTTCTTGAAATCCTCACTGTAGGTTTCAAGGGCAATCCTTGCGTATGCCTGTGAGGCATACCATTCCTGCAGGCGGGCATCTACGTCGTGTATTGAGCCTCTTGACGCGCGCTCAAGGAAATTGACTATGCGCTTTCTGAAGCGGATTGAGGATGGCATGGACTGGTCATATGCGAGGCTTTCCTTGGTTATGAGGCGCATGCGCGAATCAAGCGCGGTTTGGAGGGTGGCGATGTTTTGGCGGGCTTGCCGCATATCTCCCTCGCCGTGTGCGTTGAGAGCTTTGACTGAAGCTATTACGTCCTTCTGCTGCATTGAGGCGTTTTTTGGCATCTCCCCGAGGCGCGGGCCGGTCAGGTGGCGGAAGTACTCCTCAATATTTTGTATCATGTCATGCGTTTCACGGTCTGTGGGGGTGCCGGGGCGCCAGTTGCCCTTTGAGTCCTTGAAGAGATAGGAGGCGTTTATCGGGCGCTCTGCATAGTCCGAGCCCATGAATGGGGCAACGGATGAGAATTTATATGTGAGCCTGCCGTCCTGTGAAGTTATGGCGGCGGAGATGGCGCGCCCGCGCTCGTCAAATTTATAGTCTGATGCTATGGGAGTTATGACGTGGTTTGCATCTATTATCCAGACTCCTTTTCGTATTTGCCCGAACGTGGCTCCATTTGCCTTCCATTGCTCATACCCTTCTGCGCTCCATGGCTTGCCGGTGTAAAATTCGCAGAGTGCTTTCATGCCCTCGTATGTCATGTATGTGCGGGCGATTTTTGTTTGCGAGTTCCTATAAAGGGTCATGAAACCTCCGTCAAACTGGGCGGAGAAATGCTGGCGCAGGGCGTTTATTTTCAGCTTCTCGGAGTCCACGTTTAGCTCGTTTGGAACGGAGTAGAATGCGGTCATGTAATTTCTTGCCGCCCACTCGCCCCTGCGGGGGTAATCAAGCATCTGCGCTATTGAGGCGTTGCTGATTTTCTCGCCGACAAGCTTGAGCCATTGCGGGTTTAGGGAGCCCCCTATAAATTGCGGGACCTGTT
>JAZDKV010000102.1:0-4957 GCA_043802645.1 Microcaldota archaeon
CCCTGCTCCCTTCATTTTGAACTTTCCAGCCGCTCCCTCAAATGCAGTAAGGGAGGAGCCTGCGATTATAAGGAGTATTGCCACTCCTTTGCCGAGGTCAAAAAATTCCCCCAAGAACAGTATTGAGAGGATGGCGGCCCATATGCTCTGGGTCTGCGCCAGAATAGGGCGGATTGAGCCTTCAATTGTTTGCGAACCTTTGAAGGTAAAATAGAGGAAGCCGGTGTATAAAATTGCGGATGAGAGAGGTATGGCAAGTTCAGGCAGTGAAATCGAGGATAGCTCAAAGCTTTTGGAAAACCCGAAATTTGCCCCAAGAAAAAAAAGCGCAGAAGCAAGGAAAGCAATTGAGAATATTTCTGAGAAGGCAATGGATGCAAAATAATCTTTCTCCTCGCGCATGAGAATGCGCAGAAGAAGGCTCCACGCGCTTGTGGCAAGGATTGAAACTACGAGCCAGCCAAGGGGCGGCAGGAGCGAATACGGGTCTAGAAGCATTCTAACACGACCAAAAAGAGGGAGAAAAGAAATAAAAAGAAAATCAGGAGGTTACCACAACGTCTGTCGGCTCGAGGTGGCGTATTGAGCACTTGCGCTCCTTTTTTCTCCCGGGGCTTTTGACCATTACGCTGTTTTGGTCAATGACCTTTGTTATGACCACTTTCTCGCCGGCGTCCCGGCCTGCAAGCTTTATGCAAATTCTTCCATTTTGGATTGCTGGCATATACATTACCTCACATAAATCAGAATTAGAATTATATGGGAAAAATGGTTATTATACCTTTCTGTTGGCATTGAAGGCGGAGATTATTTCATCTGCAAGCTCCTGCGCGGATTTTTTAGATGCGTCAAGGGCCAAATCAAAGCCGGAATGGTTTGTTATGTCTATGCCATAGACGTTTTTGTAGCGCTCCACGTTGTCCGCATCGCGCCTTTGTATGTGCTCAAGCGCCTGCGCCTCGCCTTCGTGCTCCCTGCCGCAAATCCGGGATGCGCGCACCTGCTCGGGCACCTCAAGCCATACCCTAAACGGCTTTCCCGGAGCCATCCACGGGCCAAGCCACGTGGCTATCACGCATTTGCCCTCGCGCGACTGCTCTTGGAGCGCCTCGTCAAATTTCTTGTCTATGTCATAATCCGAATGCGCCCTCTGCTGGAATTCCATAAGCGTTATGCCCTCGCGCTGCGCAAGTGTTTTGAACGTCGGTTCAACGACTCTCCAGCCAAGGGCTTGGGCAACCAGCCGCGAAACAGTATTTTTGCCAGAGCCGGCAAAGCCTGAAACCGCGATTATTGTTGCCGGGGCGGAAATATTTGCGCCTGGAAATTTGCTGCTCATGTAGAGATAAATAAAAAGAGAAAATAAAAGAGTGCTGTTTTTTGCGCGGATAAAAAAATGCGCAAAATCGGCCGGAAATTATGGGAAAAAGTTTTTTGCGGGGAGAAAGGGTGCCAGTTTTGCCAGCGCGGGCTTGAAAAAATAAGGGCTTGAAAAAATAATGGGTATAAAAAAAGAAATTACTGCTTCTTGCCCACGTATGGCAAAAGCTCAATTGGCACCTGCTCAAGGGTTATTTCGTTGTTTGCAAGCCTTGCTCGCAGCTTGATGACCCTTCTTGAGGCAGACGGAGAGAGCCTTCCGCCGAACGGGCGGGTTGGCCTGCGCGAGCTTTTGGAGGCTCCCTGAATGGAGTTCACCCCGGTCAGCCTCTGGCCTGTAAGGGCGCAGCTGTGTATTCCGGTCTTCTTGCGCCTGCGGTATCTTATGCGGCTCTCGCCGGACGGCGATTTGTATTTTATTTTTCTTACCGAATTGGAGCGGTTCTTTGGCAATGGCATAATAATCAACCTGTTCAATTTTGTTCTTTCTCCTCTTTTTTATCTTCCGCAAGGCCCGTGTTCAATTCGGGCATTTTTGGATTAACGTTATTTTTTTCTTCTTTGTTTTCCCCGCCCTGCACGGCATTGGCAGCGGCTGGGCTGGAAGGCTTGTTAGCATTTAGTTTGTTATATCCCCACCTTATTAAAGATGCCGATATGGACACGAGGATAACGCTTATCCAAAACCACCCGTGGGCTCCGAAAGTGTCTCGCATGTATGGCAGCCCGGAAATAAAGCCGCCTACGTCAAGGGAAAACAGGCGCCCGAAGCCGTCGGTTATAACCGGCAGCGGAAATGGGAGGGTAATTACAAAGGCCGTAAATGTGTCATGCAGAAACGGGGTTAATATGGCAAGGGCCGGGATTATGAAAATGTAGGGCTTTAGCTGCATAAGGGACATTTCCATCATTTTCGGCATGAATTTTTCGTATTCCTTGTTTATCTCATCAAGCTTTTTCTGGTCGTTTTTCTTTGAGGCCTCGCCGAATTCTTTTTGAAGGCGCTTGGACTCATCGGTTATTGCCTTTATTTTTTTGCGGTCAACAAGCTTGCTTGATATTAACTGGTATGAGGCCGAATAGGCTAAGCCTATTGCAAAGATGACGTATACAGGGTCAAACTGCTCAAGCATCTAATCACTCAAGCAACTTGGCAAATCTTGAGCGCGTATTCTCAATTTCACCGTTTTTGTTCTGCAAAATGATTGCGGGTGCTGCGCACAGCACGGAGTATGCTGCCAAGTAGCTTCGGTTCATCTGGTCATGCTCGCACAGGGATTCCTCGCTCTGCTCGTCCCGCACGCGGGTAGTGTCCTTCTCCCGCCTCTGCAATATGTCCTCAATTGGAGATACCACAAGCACAAGCTTCTCAACCGGAAGTTTTGAAATTATGGAAAACGGCAGGCCGGGCAGGTATCCGGACGGAGTATTTATGGAGCAATGGGTATCAAGAATAACTTTCCGCTCCTTTATGGCGCATAGCTCTTCTGCAACTTTTGCCTGCACGCGCTTTTGCTCAATTGGCTTGAGCTTTCTTATCTGGTCGCGGTCGGAAATTGAGTAGAGGCCTTTTGCTATTTCAAGCATT
This sequence comes from Microcaldota archaeon, assembly GCA_043802645.1. Classification (GTDB taxonomy): domain Archaea; phylum Micrarchaeota; class Micrarchaeia; order Anstonellales; family Anstonellaceae; genus 1-14-0-10-45-29. Next base: position 2,969 of record JAZDKV010000102.1, read on the forward strand.
TTGGTCCCGTAGTTGATTACTTCCCACCCTTGCTCGGATGCGGTTTTGAGCACGGTGCTCTTTCCAGCGCCGGGCAGGCCCATGACTATTATCATTGTCTCACCTCTTATTTTCCAAGAAATTGCGCCAAAAGGGCGTTTTGGGAGAGGGCATTCTGCTTCTCCATATCCTGGTACATTCTATATATTATTCCTACTGTAAGCAAAATTCCGGTTCCGGTTCCCAAGGCTCCGAACAGGTCCGCAAAGCCGGCAAGCAGCCCAACAAATGCCGAGCCCATGAGGACTATTGGGGGGATATATTTGTCAAGAAGGGATTTCACCACACGCGGGTCTCTTCTGTATCCCGGGATTTGCAGGCCGGCTGCATTTAGCTGATTCGCAACGTCCTGCGCTCCCATGCCTGTGGTTTCAACCCAGAATGAGCCGAAAACAATGCAGAGGATTACCAGAAATGTTATGTAAGTAGCTATGTGTATCCACTCGGGTATTCCCCACAACGGCGTCGAACGTGCAACGTAGACCCCCGCCTCAGTTATAATGCTCTGGCCTTGCGGCATGTGCACGGGCTGGAGCAAATAGAGAAAACCGTCTATAAAGCTTGCAGTGCGCCCCTCGCCCCCGCCTTCTGCGCGCCCTATTATGTTTATGAGGTCAATGCCCCCCTCGCAGCGGTAAGCCGGGTTGAGCTGGTCCGGGTTGTAGACTCCGCTAATGCATAAATTCTGCCCGGCAAGGGCAAGCGAGAGAAATTGGAAATTGGCAAGAAGGGCAAAGGCAAGAATTACCGGTATGTTTGATACGTACATGAATTTGATGGGGAAATTTCTTGCAAGCCCGCGCGCCATGCCAAAGGCTAGAGGGATTTCCACTTTGATCCCCTCAACATAGACTATTACAAGAAATACAAGAACCGTAAATACAAGGGGCATGAAGGCGGTTAAGACGTGCGAGATTACCTGCGCGCCCCCTTCCGAGAAATAATGGAAGGCTCCGTTTTCCCCGAAAAAGAGGGAGAATGAGCCGCCGACTATGGCAAGAGAGACTCCTGCTGCGATGAAGAGGGAAATTCCCGAGCCTATGCCATATTTGGAAACGATTTCATCCATGAATAAGAGTATGAGAGAGCCCAGGGCTATTTGCGCTATCACAAACATCTCGGTAGCCGGCCCGAAAGTATCCGTAAGCGGCAACCCCGACATGTGCACGAAGATAAACGCCTCAAAAAAGCAGAGGATTATCGCAAGCATTTTCTGCGTCCCGTGGAAGAGCATCTTCTCCTCCGGGTTCTGCATGTCTACGGAAATTATTTTCGCGCCCACAAAAAGCTGCAAAAATATGGAGGCGAGCACTATTGGCCCTATTCCCGTAGTCAGAAGGGAGCCAAGGCGGGATGCCGTTACCACCTGCAAAAAGTTTGTGGTGTCGGTTATTGAGGGGTCAACTCCCAGCGCAAGGGTGTTGTACATTGCAAAAAATATGAAAATGGCCGCACCGGTCCATATGAGCCTCTCGCTAAACCCGGGCGGGGTTGTGGGAGACCTGATTTCCGGCAAGAATGATAGAATAGGCTTGAAAATAGCCAATGGTGAAGCCATAATTATAACCCGTAAATTCGCAAAGGGTAGAAGAGAGGCAATCTTATTAAAGAAAACCTCAGGGCTCCTTCTCTTGCGCCGTGCGTGCAAGGGAGATGAATTTTCCTCCCGCCTGCTCAATTCTCTCTATTGCTTTTTTGGTGGCGCTAAGCGCGCTTACTTCCACCGGCTGGGTAAGCTCCCCGGTTCCGAGGATTTTACCCTCAAAGCGCAGTTTGAGAACGGCCCCGCTTGCCTCAAGCTTTCCTTTCTGGGCCATGTTCTGTATGTGGTAAACGTTTAGAGTCTTGACTTTTTTTCTGGTGGGGTTTGAGAATCCACGCCTGCCTCCGTGCGCCATCCATTCGCGGTCGTAGGTGGTTGCCCAGGAAAACTTGTGCTTGTGCATTCCT
>JAZDKV010000103.1:0-2857 GCA_043802645.1 Microcaldota archaeon
TTTTTCAATTTCCCCCTCCTCTCATCCACCATGAAGCTAATCTCATGGAATGTAAACGGCATTCGCGCAGTCCTCAAAAAAGATTTCATGCAATTTCTAAAAACTGAAAATCCAGATATCCTCTGCCTTCAGGAGACAAAAACAGGCCACGACCCAAAAGTTGAGGCTCAAGGCTACCTCCACTACTACAATTTCGCATCCAAAAAAGGCTACTCCGGCACGGCCATCCTCACAAAAGAAAAGCCTATCTCCGTCTCATGCGGAATGGGCGCAAAAGAGCACGACGATGAAGGCAGAATAATAGTTGCAGAATACAAAAATTTTATCCTCATAAATGTCTATACTCCCAATGCCGGAGTCCAAACTTTGGCCCGCCTCTCCTACCGCCAAAAATGGGATTTGCATTTTCTAAAATTCATGCAAGCGCTTGAGGCAAAAAAGCCCATATTGGTCTGCGGAGACATGAATGTTGCCCACACCGAAATAGACCTTGCCCGCCCAAAGCAAAATGAGCACAACGCGGGATTTACAAAAGAGGAAAGGGAAGGCTTTCAAAGATACATAAATGCCGGATTTCTTGACACCTTCCGCCTCTTCCACCCAAATGAGAAAAACCAATATTCCTGGTGGTCTTACCGCTTCAGTGCAAGGGCAAAAAACATAGGCTGGAGAATTGATTATTTTCTCGCCTCGCCAAAACTAAAATCCAAAATAAAAAGCGCAAAAATACTCCAAAATATCCACGGCTCCGACCATGCGCCGGTGGAAATAGAATTAGGCTAAAAATCCAAAACCAACCAAAGCCGTTTTCAAAGCACCAATAGCCCCGCCCCAAGAATTCAAAATAAGCCTAAATTATTTTCCCAAGCTCCTCAAAGTCCTTCAGTATCTCCCCAATCAACTTCCGATTATAAATTGCCGCAGCAGGATGGTAAATAGGAAAAACCAAAATCTTTCTCCCCTCAAATTCAACCTCAAATTTCCTTCCGTGCAATCTTGAAGTTCCCTCAACTTCCTTCATGCCTGAAACTAAAAATCCCCCCAAAACAAATTTGGTTGCAAAATTTCCCAAAGGCACCAAAATCTTAGGCTCAACAACCCTAATCTGCTCAACCAAATAAGGCGTATGCGACAAAATCTCAGATTCAGACGGGTCCCTGTTCTCCGGCGGCCTGTACTTCAAAATGTTTGCAATATAAACAGAATCAAGAGTTAGCCCCGCCAATTTCAAATACCCATCCAAATTCTTTCCGGCAGCCCCCACAAAAGGAATTCCGGTCTCATCCTCATTCTTCCCCGGAGCCTCCCCTACCACAAAAACTTTCGCATCAAAATTCCCTTTTCCAAAAACAAGATTTTTGGCAGAATTTTTCAGCGGGCACTCGAGCTGTGAGCAAATCTTCTCTCTTATTCCAGCAAGCCTCTCCTCCTTTCCCGCCTTTATCCTCTCGAGCCCTCCCTCTTTTCCTCCCCTTATGCCAGCAAGCTCCCCTTTTTTTTCCATAAAACCCTCAATTAGGATTATGGCTTAAAATTAAAAACAGCCTCTCCCCCTCCATTCCCATGAACATCAAATTCTTGGGCCTTGCCCTAATGGCTCTCTGCCTTGCCCAGCTCGTTCTGGGCTTTATAGCAAAAGACCAAATAAACACGCTAAAACTTGCCTACCTGCCAGCCTCCTGCCATCAGGGAAATGATCCGAACACCTGCCCAATCCTCCGCGACAACGTTGACTGGTATATAGCCGGAATCTGGATTTGCGCCCTCGCAGCAGGCTCAATAGGCGCATATCTCACCTTCCTGCACAAGGAAACCTCCAAAATCCAGTCTGAAAATAAAGCCCTAATCAAAAAAATAGAGAAAATCTCGCAGGAGCACGAGTCCGATTCCAATTTCAGCATACTCCTAAAGGGCTTGGACGAGGACGAGCAGAAAATAATGAAAGAAGTATATGCAAAAGACGGCATAGGCCAGAACACTTTGCACATAAGAACAAACATTTCAAAGGCAAAACTCTCCTCTCTCCTCGTAGATTTGGAGAAAAAAGATTTAATCCGAAAAGTGCCGGAAGGGAAAATAAACCGCATATACCTAAAGCACTCCATTTAGCCAAATCCAGACCCTTACAGGGCTCCTTTTCTATTTTAGAACGATTCAGAACAATATTTCCGGATTCTAAACAACCCCAATCCCTGCACGGCCCCAGAATCTTTCAGCTATTTAAATATCCCCCAAGCGTATGAGAACTTTGGTGAGCAAATGATTCACAATCTAAAAATTTCAGGAATGCACTGTGCATCCTGCGAAAAAATGGTAAAGATGTCGGTTGAGGAAATAGATGGCGCAAAGCTTATCTCAATCTCCTCAAAGACGGGCGAGGCGAAAGTTGAGCTAAAAGACGGCTCTCTCCTCTCAAAAGTGAAAGCCGCAATAAACGGGGCCGGCTACCAGGTCAGAAACTAAAGGTGAACAAATGCCGGAATGCTGCGAAAACCCCCTAGGGGCAAACATGACTGCGGGCAAGGCCCTAAAGCACATCTTCTCCTCAAACCCCGAATGGGCGGCGGAGAGAAACCTCATAATATTCACCGCAGGAACTGCAATATTTCTTCTCATAGTCCTTTTCTTTATGTATATGTCTCTCTTCTCATCCATCCCAAACTTTGAAACCGTATACCTCCCTCTCCTCGCCCTGGGCGCAATTTCCTCTGCGGTAATAACCGGGTGCATCTACCATTTTCTTGCATACAAAAATCCGGTCCCCTGCTCAATAGGAATGATGGAGGGAATGTCCTTTGGAATGATGTCCGGTTTCCTTCTAGGCGCCCTCATAGGCGCAACAAACGGAATGTTCTGG
>JAZDKV010000104.1:0-2330 GCA_043802645.1 Microcaldota archaeon
GGAAATAACGTCATAATACGCCATAATTTCTCCTCCATTATTCAAGATATAGCTAGAAAACAAAGCAACCGCTTAAAAGCCTGTCTAATCCTGCCCCTCAATAATCTTTTCCGCAAGGCCCATCTTCTTCTCCCGCTTTTCCCTATGCCCCGCAAACCACTCAAGAGCAAGCTCCACTACCTCTTTCTTGCACTCGCCGCAGAGCATCTTTCCCTTAGTGCACCTCTCATACCTGCCGGCAAGGGAAATCTCGTCCAGCTCAAAGTGCGTCTTGCACAAATCATAAATCACGCATTTCTCTATCTCCCCGCCAAGCCTCCTCTGCTCCTCGGCAGTTTCCCGCCCCCCTGTAAGCGTGCGCATCAATTTTCTCTTTATGCTCGCCTCATCTTCCGAGAGCCAAATCATGGAATCCGGGTCCCTCTTTGACATCTTCGCCTCTCCCTTCAAATTTCGTATAAACTTATGGTAAGTTGCCGCAGGTAGCACAATCTTCTCCTTAAACGCCAAATCCCGCGCAAGCCGTATATGCGGGTCCTGGTCAAAGCCCACTGGCACAAGCACTCTTTTGGGCCCCCCAAAATCCTCGTGCTGCGGCAAAAATATGTCCGCCACCTGAGCCAAAACAGACATGTAAAGCCCCATGTCCCTCTCCCCGTAAAGAGCCTCAAAAGTCGCCCGTGTAACGCGAGAAGATAACAAAAAGGCCCTATTCATCACCCTCTGCTCCTTAGATTGCCTGTAAATGTAAGCATTTTTCTCATCAAGCCCCAAAGCAAGCAAATCCGCAACGTTTGAAACCGCATTCTTGCGGCACTCCTCAAGGCTCAAGCCATTGTCCGCGTGGGCCTCCAAATCCGCAATCCCGTAAAACACTTTTGCGCCAAATTCCTTTTGGAAAAAAACAATTTCCTCGGCAGTCTGCTTTGAGCCAAGGTGAAAATCCCCAGAGGGCTTAATTCCGCTCATTATGGCCGCCTTCTTTTTGGGCAAATCCGCATCTTTAATCCACGCGCCCAAATCCCTCTGCGCAACAATTATGTCCCGAGAAAACAAATGCGAGTGCGAAAGCCTCTTCTTAACCGCCGCAGGAATCGTCTCAAGGCCGAACCGCTCATAGAGCTTTAGCATGTCCTGCGGCATCTGCGAACTCCAAGGGTCTATCTTATCTTCCATCTTAGCGCCTTCCCGATGGCCTTTTGCCAGTAATTTCGCCAACTCCAAACCCGCGCGAATCAATAACGCACGGGTGCACATCATGCAGATGCGCCGCACCTCTCATTTTCACCACTTCAATGGTGCGCATTCTCCTCATTCCCTCACGCATCCATCCAAGGTGTATGTATCCGTCAGTGAGCGTCTCAATCCCGCAGTTTGTGCGGGGTATATTCGGGTCCGGCGGGACCATATCGTCTGCCGTAATAATCGTGGTTGCACCCCACTTTCTTATCACGCCCATTATCTTCTGCAAATGCTGGCGCCTCAAATCCCGCTCAACCAAATCCGAAAGGGGCGTAATTGAATCAAAAACTATGCGCTCCACTCCAAGCGTGTCTATGAGCTCCAGAATTTGCCCCTCCTGCTCCACAAAAGATTCAAGTTCATTATGCGGGTACTCAATGAAGACAATCTGCTTCTCCCTCTCCATCTTCGGCAAATCCCAATTGAAAGACGCCATGTTTGAAAATATGGAAAATTTCGGCTCGTTAAAAGACAAATAAAGCCCCGGCTCCTTGGCCTGCAAAAAGCCGTTTACCAAAAACTGGGTTGAAAAAGTAGTCCTCCCGGAGCCCGTGCTGCCCGAGAGCGCAATCAGGCTGTTCTTTGAAAATCCGCCCTCAATTATCGCGTCAAGGCCGCGTATTCCGCTCAACACTCTCGGAAAAAGAACGTTAGCCATTTTCAACCCCCCCTGCAAGCTCACTCCTGCACTCCCTCCTCTTTCTTGCCTGTATTCTCCTCCTTCTCGCCCCCGCCCATCCTATCGCGTATCTTTTTTCCAAACTGCGCTTTGACTGCCATGTGCCTCTCAAATTTTGCCTTCTGCTCAGGGCTCATGGTCTTTGTGAGTATGTGGTTGGTGAGCTCCTGGTTGGTGGTGGATATTTCCATAAGCACCTGCTGCAGCTCCCCGACGTCAATTTTGGCATCAAGCGGCTCCTCAACCTCTATCCCGATAGGAGTGTAAACCTGTGTAATGCGCACGAGGGTGGAAAAAGTTGCAATGAGCATTGAAACGCGAGCAGTAGTTGAGAAATCCTACTCCCCAAGCTCCATGGGCTCCTCAATCTCGGCAACCGCCATCTCAACTCCCGGCTCCTTGGTAATCT
>JAZDKV010000105.1:0-3867 GCA_043802645.1 Microcaldota archaeon
CAATAGAATTTCAGGGCAAAAAAATAGACTTCTCAAAATTTGAAACCGTCTCGCTCTATGAGCAGATAAAGAAAAAATCCAAAATAGATATCCTTGAGTGGAAGGACGAAAGCCAGGCATATGAACAGTGCATGAAAGCCGGCATAAAGCCCTCAAAGAAAACCCTCCTCAAATGCATGGACGCCCTCTTTGACCATTACGTGGTGCCTGATTTGCACAACCCCACATTCGTAATAGATTTCCCCTACTTCATGTGCCCCCTTACAAAAAGAAAGAGGGGCAACCCCGCCCTTGCAGAGCGCTTTGAGCTCTTTATAGCCGGCTACGAGTGCGGCAACTGCTATTCCGAGCTCACAGACCCAAGAGAGCAGAGAAAAAAGCTTGAGGAGCAGGCAGCCGCCCTCGCGCACGGGGACGATGAATCAACCCCCATAGACGAGGACTTTCTTGAGGCGATGGAGCAGGGCATGCCGCCGACCGCAGGCATGGGAGTAGGCATAGACCGCCTTGCGATGCTTTTCACAAACAACATCACGATAAAAGAAGTAATTTTATTTCCATCAATGAAAGAAAAAGAGTGATCCCGCAAGCCACTCTGCCCGCCGTGCATTAAATGAAAAAGAGTGGGCTCAAGAAAGCTCAATCTCAAGCCCGCCGAATTTTGCCGCCACAAAATTATACGCAAGCGCCATAACAAATCCGGCCAACGCCCCGGCGAGTGTGTACATTATCCCTACAACCAGCAATACTACAAACCCGGCGCCGGCAAAAAGAAGCCCGTCCGCGCTCCCGCCAGCAGCCGACATAATCCCCAAAACAAGCATAATCAAAAATGCAATCGCGCATATGACTGCTGCATATGCAGCCGTAAAAACCGCCCCTATGCGCGCGGCACTCACAGGTTCTATTGTCTTCAATTCCGCTTTTTTCATTTTTTCATCCAGGGAGAGGGCAACTAATTGCCCATCATCCCTCCAAGCTTGCCCATATCTATGTTCTTGCCCTTCATAAACTTCTCGATTCTCTTTCTCATGCCCCGATTTTTCTTAACTCCGCCTACCATCTCGGAAATCTTCTCAAATTGGGACAGCAGCTCGCGCACTTCCTTCTCGCTGACGCCTGCACCCGCCGCCACTCTCTCAACCCTCGATTTCTGCTTCTTGAATAGCTGGGCATTTTTTCTCTCAATCTTGTTCATTGAAGAAATAATCGCCTCATATTTTTTGAGCCTCTCCTCCGAGGTTTTAAGCGCGTCTTTTGGCAAATCGTGCACGCCCATCATCCCAAGCACCGAATCAAGCGGCCCCATTTTCTTTGCCGCCTTCATCTGTTTATAAAACGTCTCAAGGTTTAGCTCCTCAAAATCCTCCTGCTCAATCTTCTCCTCCTCTGCTACTTTTTGAATCCTTGAAATAAGCGACTCAAAATCCGCAAAGCCCAGCAAATTGCCCACAAATTTTGCCGAGTCAAATGGCTTGAAGTCCTCCAATTTCTCTCCTGTGCCGATATAAAGTATCTTCACTCCCGCCTCATGGCATGCTGCAAGAGCCCCGCCCCCTTTTCCGGAGCCGTCCATCTTTGTAAGAATTACTCCTGTAAGCCCGACAGCCTCATGAAACTGCTTCGCCTGCCTTGCCGCAACCTGCCCGATGTCAGCCGACATCACAAGTATCTTCTCGTCCGGCTTTAGTATTTCATCAATAGCCTTTAGCTGCTCAACCAGCTTTTCATCAAATGCCGACCTCCCGGCAGAGTCAACAATTACTAAATCCTCGCCTGCCTTGGGCAAATTCTCAGAAAGTATTTTTGAAACATCTTTCTCGCCCTTATTCCCAAGAAATCTTGCGCCAGCCTTTTTTGCAAGTTGTTCCAGCTGTTCGTACGCAGCAGGGCGGTCAGTATCCGCTGCCACCAGCGCAACCGACAGTCCCCTCGCCTTGTAATAATAAGCAAGTTTTCCGGCAGTAGTAGTCTTTCCGGAGCCGTAGATCCCAAGCAGCAAAATCTTCCTCTTTGCCAAAAGCGGCTCATATCTCTCCCCCATAAGGGCGGTCATCTCATCATAAACCGCCCTCACCACCTGCTCGCGCAATGAGAGCCCCTTTGGCATATCTGCCGAGAGCACCTTCTTCTCTATGTTCTTTGAAAGCTGGAAAACAAGCTTTACTGGCACGTCTCCTGCAATTAGCACCCGCTGTATCTGGCGCAAAAACTCCTTTACTGCAAGCTCGTCCACTAGCGCCAAGCCTGTAAGCTTTCTAAAAGCGTCCCTCAATCCTTTTCCAAGGTCCAAAATATCACTTTTGCTTTTGCCCAAACTAAGGGCACGCGTTGGTTTCTATTATGCCCAAGGGGGCATAAAAAGCCTATCCGGAGACCCGGAGCCCAAATCTTCGCGCACTTTGCTTTAAAAGGAAGTTTTTGCAATAGTTTAGTCCTGCTCCGATGGTCTAGCCCGGTTAAGGACGCTGGCCTTTCAAGCCGGTAGCCCGGGTTCAAATCCCGGTCGGAGCGAAAAATTCTAAGTTTCTTTATCTTGCTGCCCCTTCTCCCCCGCAAGCACAGCCCTTATCTTCTTTGCAACCTCCTCAATGCTTCCAACTCCGTCAATTCTAGCCCATTCCTTGCACATAAAGCCCCGCCTATAAAGCTCCTCATAATTTGCAGCCACCCTGCCCAAAAACTCCCCGTCCGACTCATGCCTGTCCGGCTTTTTCTGCCCCGCCTTTCTTTTCATGGCAACATCCACCGGCAAGTCAATCCAGATGACCATGCTCGGCTTTAGCGCCCCCAGAGCCTCAATTTCAGAAACTCTCTTCTCAAGAGGGCTCTCAACCGCTTGGTAAGCAGCCGTTGACATCAAATACCTGTCGCAAATTACCCATCCAAGCCCAATGTGCCGCCCAATCTCCTCCTGCCCATCCATTATGTCTTTTGAATAAAGTGAGAACAGCTCATCCTCATCCAACTTCTTGCCACCGCTCAAATGTTCATGTATCTTTGCAGCGGAAGCGGTCGGAAACTTGTGCACAAAAACCCTCTCACGCCGCCTTCGCGCCATGTCCGCAAGCCTCTCAACCTGCGCTTCCTTTCCCGCGCCGTCAATTCCCTCAACAACAATAAATGGATATGCCATGAATCTCTTTGGCGGCTCATTATTAATAATTGGTCTGCATACTCAAAACATGAAAAAACCCGCCAAAGCCCGCGCTAAAACTGCCGCCGCTTCTCACTCCGGCGCAAAAGCCGCATCCACTCATCCGCCAAACCCGGCAAACCCCCGCGCCAAACCTCTCGCCATTGCACGCAGAGCCCCATCCAATCGCGCGCCAAAGCCCGCAAAAAACATGAAAAAATCAACTAAATCCCGCGCCAAAACAATCCCCGCAAATCCGCTACCAAAAACCCCAAACGCAAACGCCCGCACGCAAAACTCCGCTAAACCCCGCGCCAAAAATATCTCCCATTTGCATCTGCCCGCAAATTCTCCCACGCAAAACCCAATAGTAAAAACCGCCCCGCCCTCCCTTGAGAGACTATGCACCGAAGCATTTGATTTTGCAAAGCGCTTTGAATATCAAACCTTCTCCGTTCAAACCCTCTTCTCAAAAAAAACCCTGGCGGCAGAAGAAGATTTCTTTGACTCTCTCCCAATTCATGGGTGCATGGCGGCAAAAAACATCCTAAACGCAAAAGCCGCAAAAATACTTGAAAAAAAATCAGGAAAAAAATTCTCAAAAGAGCCGGACGTAATTTTCATACTAGACTTTGCAAACGAAAAAGGCAGCGCAAAATCCCAAAATCTTTTCATCTTCGGCCATTACTTAAAAAAATCCCGCGAATACTGCCAGCATGTCTGGGCATGCA
>JAZDKV010000106.1:0-3429 GCA_043802645.1 Microcaldota archaeon
CCTCTTCTGCCAAAAAGGCATAGACGACATGGCCCAGCACTTTTTGTCAAAGAAGGGCGTAATCGCAGTAAGGCGCGTGAAGAAATCCGACATGGAGAAGCTTGCTCGCGCAACCGGCGCCCGAATCGTCTCATCCCTTGAAGACCTCTCCGCCTCCGATCTGGGGCTTGCAGGCTCTGTTGAGGAACGCTCAATCGCAGGCGAGAAGATGGTCTTTGTGGAGGACTGCAAGGATGCAAAATCCGTAACTCTCTTCGTGCGCGCATCAACCGAGCACGTGGTTGCAGAAGCCGAGCGCTCGGTAGTTGATGCCATAGGCGCAGTTTCCTCTGCAATTGAGGACGGCAAATATGTGACCGGAGGAGGCTCAATTGAGATGGAGCTCTCAACGCGGCTCAAGAAATACGCAACTGAAGTCGGAGGGCGTGAGCAGCTTGCCATAAACGCGTTTGCAGACGCCCTTGAGGTCATCCCGCGCACTCTGGCAGAGTCTGCCGGAATGGATCCGATTGATGCCCTTGTAGAGCTTAGAGCGGCGCACCAGAAGGGCAGCGGCCTTACAATGGGAGTAAACGTCTATACGGCCAAAGTCTCAGACATGGGAGCCACGGGAGTCTATGAGCCTGCAAAAGTAAAGAGGCAGGCAATAGCGTCGGCGTCCGAGGCAGCCCGCATGATTTTGCGCATAGACGACATGATTTCCTCAAGGCCCAAGCCACCCATGCCCGGCGGGCCCGGTGGCATGGGCGGCGATATGGACATGTAGGTTTTTTTCTTTTTTGCCTCTATTTTTCAGCAGTTGCAGGGGGCTGTTTTGAGCCCCATTTTCCCTATTTTTTCATTCTTAAGCGTTTGCAAAAGTATATAAACATGTTTCGCCCCTATTTGTGTCATAGAATGGTATTATCACGTTAATATTTCGTGGTAATTGTTGAGGTGTGTATATGTCAGTTTTTAGGCCAAAACCAAAGCAGGACAAGTCCGTTGAGAAGAAAACAACTTCCGGGGCTTTCAGGACCTTTTTAGCGGCGGGCATTGCATCTGCCGCAATACTGGGCACTGCCCTCTTTACCTCGTGCTCCGAGAAAAACAACCCCGTGGGATATTACGGGACAGACACGACAAGAGTAGTGCACGACACAATTACCATTCCCAACGACAGCATCCCGAACCAAGCAGAGAGGCAAAGCCCGTATAGGGGGCAGATTCTCTACTCGTACAACGGGCAGGAGAAAATAGCCAATGAGGGCGTATCCACTACCCTTCCTAACGGCTTCAAAGTCAAATTTGATTATGTAAATAAAAGCCCCTCCGACACCACAAAGGCAGAGGCCGATGCAAAAGTATACAACCAAAACGATTCGCTTGTGGCATCTGTGAGAAGCATCATGAAGGGCCAAATCTTCCAAATCCCGGGCACCACCTCCACAATAGGGCTTGTAGGAGTAGAGTTTGAATTTGCATACAATACAGATGCCGCCCTTTTGCGCTCTCCCCTATACTCTGCGACCGGGGAGTCCTTCCTGCAGAGATACCTCATTCTTCACGAGGGAGCAAACAATTTCAAGACAACCACACCCAACGGGCAGATTATAAACCAGTCCGTGAACGCCGTAATCTTCATAGGGTATGAGGGCGAGCGCAGGCTTGCAGTAGGAAACAGCGTCTACCACATAAACTCAAACAGGGTTCCAATTACCACGTCCGTTAGCGCGCAGGTTTTCGGCATAGATTTCATGCAGCCCTCAAAGCGCATTACTTACACCCTTTTGGCGAAAGACAGCAAAACCGGCGAGCAATTTAGGCGCAGTTTTGAGGCGGGCCAAAGCGGCTCAACCGCCATACCCGCATTCTCAATGCCTGCAAGCTCCAAGGACACCACTGCTTACCGCATTGAATTTAGCAATATCTTTATGGTGGGCGGGCCGTTTGAAACCGGGACCTACGGGCCAAACAACACGTATGAGCCGGGTAGCTGGGATACTTACATAATCGGAGCAAACATAAAGCAGGTTGTTGCAGGCAGCACGAAAGTCGAGGTTTCATATACCTACCTGAGAATCACTTACAACCCAATCCAGACTCGCTGGGAGTCATTGTACCTTCCGGACCTGAACACGGTACTCTCAATAGAGAGCGCAAGTTCAAGATAAGTTTATTTTATCGGCGGAGGAGAAGTTTTTCGGGCGAAACCCTTGGCAGATGAAGTTTTTAGGTGTATTCCAGTCTTGGATCGCTTGCACCTATCTCTAAAGCGGCATTTGCCTCAAATCACCCCAACTTTCCAGCCCGGATTACCCCAAATCCGCCGATAAATACCTTCTTTCCAACTTTTTGAAATTTTCTGCCAAATTAAGCCTTTTGCGGCCCTGAATTTGAGGGTATATTAATATTTCTGCCAATTTTTACCCTATTCTTGAAATACATTTCTTTATATCTTTATTAGTCATACTATTACTATCAGTTTTTTGACATTAGGGTGATATTATGAAGCAAATAACCGTAGTCGTAGATGATGAAGTGGGCAAGCTGGCAGACGTTTCATTCATACTTGGAAAATCCAAAATAAACATAGATTCCATCTCAATGGGCAAGGTGGGAGGCAAGAGCGTAATCCACCTAAATATCAAGAACGAGGAGAAGGCAGTCTCAGTTTTAGAGGCAAACGGCTACAAATGCCTAAAATCGGACGTTTTGGTCGTAAAACTGCTAAACGAGCCGGGCGAGCTTGCCTCAATGACCAAGATTCTGGCGGATTCCAAGATAGAAGTGGACAACATAACTGTTGTGGAGCAGGGTTCAAAATATTCGCTTTATTCGCTTAAAGTGGACCGGCAGTCAAAGGCTGAGAAGCTTCTGGGCGCTTATCTTGACATAGAGAGGCACTAAAGGGAGGGGCCACAAAACCCCGACTTCTTCTTTTTTAAATCTGTTTTGCACAAGGATATCTACTATCCACGCTTAGCAGCCCCCTCGTCTAGCGGTTAAGGACGGCAGGCTCTGAACCTGCAGACACTGGTTCGAATCCGGTGGGGGCTAAAAAAGCAGGGTGGAATGGTTATGCCGCCAGCGCTGATGCGCCGCCGCACTTCCAAGCGCTAACGCGCTTGAAAGCCACGTCTGCCTTTTAAATTAGAAAATAGAAATTGGTTGTGGACTTCCAAACCTTCGGTTTGAAGGCGCACCCATCGTTGATGCGATGCGGCGCCACCAGCCGCCCTTCGGGCGCCTGATGGACTCGTGGTGGAATGGTTATGCCGCCGGTGCTTCGCACCGTCGCACTTCCAAGCGCTAACGCGCTTGAAAGCCACGTCTGCCTTTTAAGGCAGAAAATAGAATAAAATCTGATGGACTCGTGGTGGAATGGTTATGCCGCCGGTGCTTCGCACCGTCGCACTTCCAAGCGCTAACGCGCTTGAAAGCCACGTC
>JAZDKV010000107.1:0-7061 GCA_043802645.1 Microcaldota archaeon
CCAGAATTAGTATCACAATCGCGGGCCCGTAGCTCAGCTTGGATAGAGCGGTGTCCTCCTAAGACAAAGGTCGTGAGTTCAAATCTCACCGGGTCCGTTAGAAGGGGCCACAAGCATTTCACTCGCTTGCCCCTTTCTAAACCCCACGCAAAACACCCAAACTCGCGCTGCCCCGTAGATTTATATTCGACTCTGATCCTCGCTCGCATCATGTGCTCAAGCCGTGGCTGCGCTTATATTGCTGCATTAGGCGCCCACCGGAGTTATGCACTCATGTTTTGCAATTCATTATGTTCCAAAAAATGGATTTAAGTTATGGCTGACGTAAAAAAACTTTCTGAATTGCTTGTTGAGGCGGTTGGGAAGAATTTAGGCGGAAAAATAGCGGTTGCTTTTTCAGGCGGGCTTGACTCAAGCACTATTGCCACTATTGCAAAACAAAAATGCTCCCCTGCGCTAATTACCGTGGGAGTTGAGGGCAGCGAGGATTTGCTTGCGGCGAGAAAAGTTGCGGGGGAAATGGGGCTTGAATTGCACGAGGTTGTGGTGGATAAAAAGATGCTGCTTTTTGATTATGAAGAAATGTGGAAACTGATGCCCGGAACCCTAGTGGACGTTGAACTCATGTGCGCGGTTTATGAGGTGTGCAAGAGAGCGAAAGAGCTTGGATGCACCGCCGTGCTGTTCGGCTCCGGGGCGGAGGAATTGTTTGTAGGCTACCACAAATATTATTCGGCTCTTGAAGAAGGAAAAGACTTGGACGAGATTTTGCGGAGGGAAATTGAGACTTTGCCCCAGCGGGACATAAAACGCTCCTGCGCGGTCGCGAAATTTTGCGGAGTGGAGGCGCGGGTGCCATTTATGGAGAAGGAATTGGTTGAGGCGGTCTTTTCAATTCCTGCAAAAGAGAGGATGGGAAAGATTGAGATGAAAAAGCCGCTTTTAAGGGAGATGGCAAAGGAACTTTGCGTGCCTTCCTTGGCTGTAGAGCGGCAGAAAAAGGCAATGCAGTACGGCTCAAACATACATAGGATATTTCTAGGAATGGTTAAGAGAAATGAGATTGAGGCGCGGGAGCCGCGGGCGCCTTTTGATTACGGGAAATAAAAGCAGGAAGAAATTTTCTTTACGAGCCTTTTGAGATAGTGTTTTTTTCTTCTTCTGTGAGTATGAGGAGGCCATAGCCTTTTTTCACTACTATTAGGCCGACTTTTTCAAACTTGAAAATGTTTAGGTGGGGGCGCTGCTCAAATTCATGCGATATCATGTTGATGAGCATTTTTGCCTGCTCCTCATCCAGTATCTTTTTTGCGCCTGTGGTCATCTGCACGTGGTATTTTGGCTTTGGCTCATACCCCGGATTTTTCATGTGGTAAACTGAATTTTCTTCCTCTTGGCTTTTGCCATTGGACGCTTGGCTTTCTTTTTTGGCCTGCGCATGGCTTTCTTCCTCTTGGCTTTTGCCATTGGCTGCCTTCGCCTCTTTTTTGGCCTGCCCTTTGGTTTCTGGCTCTTGTTTTTTGGCTTGATTTTCATCTTGCATGCAATAAAATAGAATTGAAAAAATAAAAAGAGTGGTGGTGGTTATTTTGGGCTGTAGTTTCGCTTAGTGGCATCCGCATCCGTCCATATTCTCACCTCCAAATAGTTTGTTGCGTTTAACTTAATTTAAAGATTTGCCGAAATTCGGGCACAATTGGAGGTTTTGTGGGGGAGAAAACACTGGCAGGCAAGAAGAAATTATAAAAAATTGGATGGGGGCAAAAAAAACCTTGAGAAAAATAGAAAAGAAAAATAGAAAAGGGAGGGCAAAAAGCCCTCAAAAAATTTCTAGTCCAAGAAGTACTGCGGCGTGGGCGGGTCAGGCTGGTCGCCCTTGCGCTTTCTGATGGACTGCACGGTCTTTAGGAGGGTGTCGCGCGAGATGTCCTCGTACCCTTCATATTCCTGATATGGAATTGCGCGCCCCTGCGTTGCGGAGCGCAGGGAATCAACAAAACCGAATAGCTCGGAGACCGCTATCTTTGCGATAAGGGTCGCCTGCTCTCCCTCCTGCTGTATGTCAAGCATTTGCCCGTGCCTTCCCTGCACAAGGGTAATCACGTTGGACATGAAGTCCTGCGGCACCAGAATTGTGACTCTCTGCTTTGGCTCCTGCAAGGTCATGCCTGCAATAAGCAAAGCCGCATAAATCGGGCGCTTTGTGGCGGGAATTATCTGGGCTGGCCCCCTGTGGACCGGGTCCTCGTGGATTGTGGCGTCTGTGAGGCGCACTTTTACGCCCATGACTTTCTCTTTTGCAAGAGGGCCTTTGTCCATTGCCTCCTCAAATCCCTGAATTACAAGCTCCATAATCTCGTTTAGGTACTGAATTCCTCTCGTGTCGTTTATGAGCATGTTATTGTTGTGGATGGTGATGAGGGCTTTTGCCTGGTCGCGGGGCATTCCAAGCTCAACAAGCTTTTCTATAACCGCTTTT
The DNA here is from genome assembly GCA_043802645.1 of Microcaldota archaeon. Lineage (GTDB taxonomy): Archaea > Micrarchaeota > Micrarchaeia > Anstonellales > Anstonellaceae > 1-14-0-10-45-29. The sequence goes on from JAZDKV010000107.1 coordinate 2,480, forward strand.
CCTTTTGGCCTGCCGTTTGGAATTTCTCCCGAAATCATCGCGTCATAGACTGCCTTCTCAATTGGCTCCACGAGGAATTTGAGCTTTGTGTGCTTGTTCGGGGATTTTCCTTCCACCGCACGGTCAAGTGTCCCTGTGAGTTTTTCGTGGTATACGACTATAGGCGGAGAAGTTGTTATGTCCACGCCCTTCTCCTTTGAGATTTTGTATTCTATGATTTCAAGGTGCAGCTCTCCCATTCCTGAGATTAAGTGCTCGCCAGTTTCCTGGTTTAGCTCAACTTTAAGCGTCGGGTCCTCTTTTGTGAGACCGCGCAGGACAAGAATTAATTTTGCCAAATCCTTTGAGTCCTTTGCCTCAATGGATTTTGTGACTACTGGTTCGGAATAGTGCTTGATTTGCTCAAACGGATCTATCTGCCCGTCGGAGATGGTCTCTCCGACGTATACGTCTTTGAGGCCGACTATGCCGACTATGTTTCCTGCGATTACGTTATCTACCATTACACGGTCCGGGCCCATGTAGATTGCCACCTGCTGGACTTTTTCCTCTTTTAGCTTTGATGCGAGATAGAGCATGTCGGACTTTCTCACTCTGCCCGCAAAGAGGCGGACAATCGCGACTTCTCCAGCGTGAGGGTCGGAGACTACTCCTATGCACACGCCCACTGTTTTTGCGTCCCTGTCGCAGGCAAGGAGGGATTTTCCGGTTTCTGACTCCAAATCCCCTTTCCAGATTGTTGGAATCCTATATTTTTGCGCAAAGTCAGGGGAGGGGTGGTGGATGATAATCATGTCCAAAAGCACTTCATCAAGCGGGGCTTTTTCAACAAGCTCTTTTACCTGCCCGGACTGGCAGAGCCTTATGATATCTGCGAAGGTAATGCCGAATTTTTTCATGGCAACGGCGGACATTGCCCATTTCTGGAAGGCGGAGCCGAATGCTATGTTGCCTTTCATGACATCAATTGACCATGCGTCTTTGTGCTCTGGCGGGGCGTACTGGGAGATGAGCTTGTTTATATGGGTAATTATTTTCACAAGCCTCTGCTGCATCTGCTCGCCCGTGAGCTGGAGCTCGTTTATGAGGCGGTCAACCTTGTTTATGAAAACGCATGGCTTTGCTTTTTCCTTTAGCGCCTGGCGAAGGACTGTTTCGGTCTGGGGCATTACTCCTTCTACCACATCCACTACGAGGATTACGCCGTCAACTGCGCGCATGGCGCGGGTAACGTGGCCTCCGAAGTCCACGTGGCCGGGAGTATCTATGAGATTTACGAGGTAATCTGCATTGTTTACTTGGAATGCGAGGGAGATGTTTGCGGACTTGATTGTGATTCCTCTTGCCTGCTCCTGCTCGTCAAAGTCCATCATCCTCTGCTCGCCGGCTGTCTCCTTTGAGATTAGGCCCGCCCTTGCTACAAGGGAGTCTGTGAGGGTCGTCTTTCCGTGGTCAACGTGCGCGCAGATGGCGACGTTTCTCACGTTTTTTAGATTTCCCATCATTTTCTGGACTTCGGCTACAACGTATTCTTTTCTTGCCATAGATTGCTACCTCGTGTGAATGTTATTTTACTTAGCTTGAAAACTGGAGTATTCTAAGCCAAATGATAAATGAGATTGGGCAAATTATCTTTAAATAGGTATTGGGCGCGGGAGGGCTTTGGATTGCGAGGGATGGGGTTTGGAATGGAGTGATTATTTATTCTGGCCAGATTTCAACAAAACCCCGCCTTCTGAATCAAGCCGGGTGCCGAACATAACTGTGCGCCCGCCATAGGTGGGTGCTAGCAGAATAGAACCAACTTCGCCCATGAACAAAAGGTAGAGGGATTTTGGATTGGTGAGCTCGGATTCTTCGCTTCCCGGCAGCCCCGCGATTTCTTCAAACCAGCCGTCGTTTCTTGGGGCGGTTTTGTAGAAAGTTAAAGATTGCTTTACTTTTTCCACCGGAAGATTTTCCGGAACCCGAATAACCTTTGCCCCGTTGGAGCAGATGAGCGGATTTGGCATGAGAAGAGGGTTTGGAGCCTTCAATTCATCAAGAGTGAAAATTTCGTCGGCTCTTCCCATTTCAAAGGCCATGCGGGCCCCCTCCACTCTGAGGATGCCATGATCTATGCAGTCCCCGAGTTGCCCTTTTGGGCATACTGAGATTCCCATGAAAAGGTCCATTTTAATTATTATATTGTTGAAAATGGCCGGCCTGTTTTTGGAGAATTCTTTTATCTCTTTTGGACCGCAGGCATTGGCAAAGAATTTATTTGACAAAATCTGGTCCGGAGTTACGTGGTGCGTGAGTCTTATATCGGACGAGACTTTTTGCGTTTTTATATTAAATATTGAGAACATAACTACACTTTTTCATACTGGCAATGTGATGATATTCTTAGTGCAGAAAAATGTTTAAATAGATATAATGCGGGGGAGTGAGGGGAAGCGCGGGCTTTTTGGCGGGTTTTGCGGCTTTGAGGGCGGGTTTTGCGCCAAATACTCTTTTATTTGTAGCCTGGATTTTTTTCTCATGAAAAGACGCGAGCTCTACGTTTTTCGCCATGCAAGGGCAGGCGGGAACAGCATGCACATACTAAACGGCTCACGAAGGGATGTTGGGCTTACCTCTTTTGGGCGAAGGCAGGCAAGGAAATTGGCTGCAGGCTGGAAGATTAAGCCGGATGTTATTGTAAGCTCGCCTATGCGCAGGGCAAAGCAGACGGCTTATTATTTTGCAAAAAAATACGGGAAGAAAATTGAGTTTTTGGATTTATTGAAGGAGCATGATTTGGGGGACTGGACGGGCAGGAGCGCCGCAAAGCTAAAGCATGAATTTCCCGATTATTTCTTTGACTATGAGGACGGGGCGAAATCGCATTTTTTGAAGAAGGTGCCAGGCGGGGAGAGCTGGGAGCAGTCGCGGGCGAGGGCCGGGAAGGCTTTGGAGGAAATTTGCAGGAGATATAGGGGGAAAAAAGTTGCCGTATTTGCCCACGGGATAATTACGATTGCCATGGTAAATTTAGTTTATGGGATAAAGCCTCCGCGGTTGTGGAACTACAGGCTTAAAAACTGCGAATATGTGAAGTTTTTGCTATAGGTGGGGTTATGAAAATAGTATTTTACGAGACTGACTTTTGGAGCGGGGTTTATTCACACAAGCAGGTGGAGAGGAAATTGAAGGGGCATAAAGTGGTTTTTGTAAAAGGCACGGTAAATGAGGATAACGTTTCGCAGGCAAAAGATGCCGATGCAGTCTGCCTTTTTGTTTTCTCAAAAGTCGGGAAGAAGGAATTGAAAGTTTGGAAAAAGTGCAAGGTCATAGGGACTATGAGCACGGGATATAACCACATTAATCTGAAGGAGTGCAAGAAGAGGAAAATTTCCGTGTGCAACGTTCCGTCTTACGGGGCTACTACGGTGGCTGAGTATGCCCTTGGGCTTATGCTTTCCCTCTCAAGAAAAATAATTCAGGCATACGACAAGGCGCGCGAGGGCAAATTTGACTTGAACGGCCTGCGGGGAGTGGATTTGGAAGGCAAGACTTTGGGCATAGTCGGCTTTGGCAAGATTGGGCAGCACGTGGCTGCACGCGCTTCTGCTTTCGGGATGAAAATTCTTGCTTATGACCCATATGCGGACTTTCACTGCATGGGGGACAAGGGATGCATAAAGGCAAAGATGGACGTGCTTTTGAGAAAATCGGATTTCATAACTTTGCATACGCCGCTTCTTGATAGCACATATCACATCATAGACAGGGCTGCCGTGAAGAAGATGAAGAAGGGAGTAATGATTATCAATACGGCACGAGGGGAATTGATTGATACTGGGGCCTTGGTTGATGGGCTGAACCGCGGGAAGATTGCGGGGGCTGCGATTGATGTTATTGAGGAGGAAAATACGCTGAAGAATGAGAGGTCGCTTTTTTCAGAGCATATTGACGACGGGAAGGCAAACATGAAGACGGTGGTGGCAAACCACATTTTGATAGACATGGAGAATGTGATTGTAACTTCCCACAATGCCTTTAATTCCAAAGAGGCGGTTTCACGAATTGTGGATACTACTATTGAGAATGTGAAGGCTTATGGGATGAAGAAGGCGCAAAACGTTGTAGGGATGAAGAAATAGGCCAGAACTGCTTTTCTGGCGGGCAATAATCACTATTTAATATTGCTGCGCCCATATTTATTCTCATCCGCGCCCTCATAGCTCAGCGGTAGAGCGCTTGTTTCGTAAACAAGAAGTCGTGGGTTCAAATCCCATTGAGGGCTAAAGAAAAATCAGGGGTTCAAATGGTCAAACCGAAGGTTTGAGCCGCGACAGCGCGAAGCGCTGGCTGCGCTCATTGAGGGCTAAATTTTGCCTTTGAGTGGCTTTCTGCATGAAATTGCGCACTAAATTTTCGTGTTTTGACGTGTGCGAATCCAGAAATTTATAAAGCAAGCCCAAGCTAGGGTAAATAGAGGCAATAGAAATTGGGATAGGATAATGGTAGAACTCTACACTATTACTTCGTGGTCGTTTGCAACCTTTTATAATAACCGAAAGATTGGGGCCAGGGGAGCCCATAGAAGCTCCCCGTA
>JAZDKV010000108.1:0-4328 GCA_043802645.1 Microcaldota archaeon
CCTTGAGGAGGCAAAAAAATTAACTGCCCAAGACGTGCTCAAAGCAATAGGCGATAAAATCCCCATGGTAAAAATGCACTGCTCAATTTTAGCCCAAAACGCCCTGAAAAAGGCCATTGAAAACTACCAAAACAAGGAATAATCCCGCCTGCCAAAAATTATATTCCTGCTCCTCCCTTATTTACCCATGCAAATCGGCATGCTAAAAAAACTCTGCATCCTCCAAATTCAGGAAGGAGGAATCTCCGAGGGGCATTTCATGCAGCTAAGCCCGCAGAGCCGCGAATTTCTCATAAAAAAAGGCGAAAAATATTTCATAAAGCCCGAATTTAGAAAGCTCATAATAATAGCCATGACTGGAGGGGTATTTGACATAATCCACCCCGGCCACGTGCTCGCCCTAACCGAGGCAAAAAAGCACGGAGACATGCTGATAGTCGCAATAGCGACGGATGAGACTGTAAAAAAAATAAAGCAGCGCGAGCCAATGCATGCCCAAAAAGAGCGGGTGGAAATGGTAAATGCCCTAAAGCCCGTGGATTTGGCAATTCCCGGAGGCAAAGACTGGCGCCAAACACTCGCACAGGTCTCCCCGGACATAGTAATCTTCGGCTACGACCAGCAGCAAAAAGAAATAGCCGGAATAAAAACAATAAAGCTGGACGCTTTTGCAAAGCATGAAAATTCAAAGACCGGCAAGGTAAGGGAGAAATTGGGATTCTAATTCCCATATACTTTGTCGTGGTGGTCAAAATCCACAAACAAAATAAATTTGCGCTCAATATCCACCCTAAAAGTAAGAACAAAATGCCTATCTATATGCACTCTCTTTAGCCCGCTAAGCTCATTTTTGAGGTTCTTATAGTGCCCTATGGCCTCGGGCGAGGATTTTATTATCTCATCTGCCTTCTTCTTGATTATAAGCGCCTTCTTGCGGTCTTTTTTTGCAAGCTTTTTTATTTTCAGCCTAAGCGCTTCTGAAAAGTCGTAATCAAACATTACTATCCCTCAAAAAGTTCATCAAACTCTTTTTGGCTCATTCTCCTCTTTGGATATTTTTTCATGTGCTCGTCGCATATCTCAAGGATTTTTTTCACATACTCCTCTTTAGGCTCTTTCTCAACGTATTCCTCCCCGTGCATATGAATGAATTTGCTGAGAGCCTGCGCCTTGTCGTGCAGGTTGAATTTTGCCTTGATTACATTGAGCACCCTGTTGGAATACTCATCAATTTCAATCTGCGCCATTACCATATACATCACATCTATTCCATATATACTTAGTATATATTTAAGCCTTCGTGCCTCAAATGGCGCCACTTCAGAGTTGCCTCTGGTGCACTTCACCTTATAATTATTAACACAATAAACTACATGCGATAATATGAATCCATGCATAATCATCCAAAAAGCCAGCAGAGCTGACGTGCCAGCAATTTTGCAGATTCATAACAAGAACCTGCTGGAGAACCTCCTGAAGGACTTTTTTCCAGAGCATAAGTTGAAGCAGTTGGAGGGCCTTTCGCAGGCGCATGAGGTAAACCTGCTGCTCAAGAGCCTCTCCAGCCCAGGCATCCAAGCGATAGAAAAACGGGGCTATCTGGGGAAACGGATAGATGAAGATAAATTCCGTTCAGTCATTGAAGATGGCACAAACGGCCTAGTGCGCGTGGCCTGCAAGGACGGCCGTGTCGTAGGGTATATGTTTGCTTACAATGCCCAACTTTTGCTGCTTGAGGAACCATCCCTGCCGGGCACATTGGATATAGAACCGCAATTCAAAGTATGGTTTGAGGATTTCATCCAAGACCGGGTTAAGCTCCTTTACATGGGCCAGCTCGCTGTGGACGAGCCGGACGGGCGCGGGGCAGGCGGGCGTCTCCTTTTGTCGGTGCAGAATGAAGCAATTAAGCAGGGCTACGAGGCTATGGCCGGCGTCATACTTCTAGAGCCGGTCCGCAACGCGCACTCGCTTGAACTCCATGGGAAGATTAGCGTTTCCATCGGCACGTGGAATATCCCAATGGAAAACGGGCTATGCTGGCTCGGGGATGTGCGGGTAAGGTTCTTGGAGGGGCGGGGAGCAAGGCAGGAAAAATGAGGGCAAAGCAACAACCCCCCCATTTATATTTTTCACCTGTTTACCGTTGCAGTATGGACGAAGCCCTGCCCACCGAAAAAAAGTCAGTAGCCTCAAGGGGCATCCCCTCAAAAGAGTCCATGTTCCTCCCATCCCACGACTCTCCGCTTATTCGCGCCTTTGAGGACTCAAACGAAACCGTAACACGAAACACATGGGATTTGACCGAGGTTGCAATGTTTATTTTCCCAAAAAAATACCAGGAAAAATACCATTCAATAGCAACAGGCTTTCTTGCCCTTCTCTCCCAAAAAACAAGAATAGAGGGCTCTGAAATTTCCGAATTCATAAAAAAAGAAAACATCTCAAAGGCAACATTCTACAACCGCGTCCTCCCGCGCCTAAAGCGCGTGGGCATGGTCAAAGTAGAGCGCCACACGATAGTCGCAAAAGAGTCAAAAAGAAAATTCCGCCCCATGACCATCCATCTCTCAAAAACATTTGGCAACTACATGAGCAAAATAGGCGACTCGTGGCTTGCAATAGTGGACGAGGCGCGCTCAAAGCGCGACCAGCAAAAACGGCTTGAGACTTTTGAGGATAAAAAAGGGCAAATCTAAATTTTCTCAAAAACTTCCTCTTTGGGATAAACCACAAGCCCCTCATTAGGCAATATATCATACGGGCAAATTTTGTTTGAGTGGTTTGTCCCCCTCATCTTGAAAATCTCAATTGCCCGCCCGCGCGAATTGTCGTGCTTGGGCCTGTGCATTGCAATAACCGCGTCCGACAAATATTCCATCCCAAACTGGCTTTTTGTAGAAACATTGCCTACCGCCTCCCCAGAAAAAACGGTGGTGCATTTCCATTTTCCAACCATATCAAAGAGGGTCAGCTGCGCCTCACGGGCCTCATACTGGGTGCCAAAAAACACCACGTACGAGCTTAGGGAGTCTATGGCAATTCTGCGGGCTCCAATTTCGGTAATTGTGTCCCATATCATCCCGCCTCCTTCCTCGGAGAGTTTCCTCATCTCATGGGGCTTGTAATTCAAAATAGCAAGCTTTCCCTCGTCCTCCAAAGCCTTCAAATCCCATCCAAACTGGCTTGCATGCGCCCTTATTCTCTCCCTTGACTCCTCAAGGGACAAAAATATCCCCGGCTCGTCATAGAACGAGGCTCCGGAGTATAAGAACTGGGTCAAAAATATGCTTTTGCCGCATCCTGCCCCCCCAAGCACAAGGACGGTGGACTGGCGCTCAAATCCGCCCTCGCACAGCTCGTCAAGGCCCGGAATTCCGGAAGGCGTGCGCCCGTCCAATTCTTCAACGCCCTCCCTAATGGCGTGAATCTGAACTTTTTCCATGCTATCTCCAAAAATCCGACAATCTTTAAAAATTGTCCCACGCCTCTAACCTCATGCCAGAAAACCAACCCTCAAAATCTTCCTCCCCTGTAGAAAAAAACCCGCAGCCGGGGCAAACCCCGCCCGCCCAAAACGAACCCGGCGCAAATATTCCTGCGCAAAAAAACCAGCCCCCGCAAAACCCGCCCGCCCAAAAAACTTTCCAGTCCGGAGTGCAGGCCTTAGACTCTCTTTTTGGCGGCGCAATACCCCAAGGCTCAAACGTGCTTGTATATGGCGAACCCATGTGCGGCAAAAAGCTAATTCTCATGCGCTACATCTACGAGGGGCTAAAATCCCAGCTCCCGGCAATCCTAATCCTTACTGATTTCGGATACGCAGGCTGGAGCTCAAAAATGCGCTCTCATGGAATGGACCTCGCCCCGTTTGAGAAATCCGGCCTCCTGCGCGCAGTGGACTGCTACTCAAAGCAGTTTGAACCCTCCCTTCAAAATACGGATGCCATAAAATATGCACAAGGCCCGTGGGCCCTCTCCGAAATTTCAGTCCTCATCTCAGAGGCGCAGGAGAGCCTCCTTGAAAATTACAAGAGCCACCGCCTCGCCTTCCACTCCCTCTCCTCAACCCTTGAGGAGTCAGACTCGCAGGAATTCTATAAATTTCTCCAGGCCCAAACCGGAAAATTGCGAAAAAACGGCGCGGCTTCTCTCTTCTCCCTTGAGAAAGGCATGCACTCCCAAAAAGAGGTTTCAATGATTGAGCACCTCATGGACGGCATGGTTGAATTTGAGGAAGGAAAAGTGAAGGCAAAGGGCCTTGGCTCAAACGGGCAGTGGCGCGAATATTCGGTTGAGAGCGGCATCTTGCAAATAAAATAAGCGGC
>JAZDKV010000109.1:0-14693 GCA_043802645.1 Microcaldota archaeon
TGCAAGGGCATCGGGCAACTACAACTCCGCATATTCCGCCGCAATAAACATTCTTGATATCTCGCAAAAAATGAGCGGGCTTGACATAGCGGGGCAAACTGAATTATACTCCGCTGCCTACTATGCCGCAAGCGCAAATGAGAGGGCGCGGGCTGTAATAGCGGACAACCTTCTCAACCTCGGCTTTCCAAGGGCGCAGGCAGAAGAGCTAATAGAGAAGCACTTCCACCCGGAAGAAGCCCAAAAGGGCGGCCCCGAAGAGCAAAGCGAAAAAGAGAGTAAGCCCGGCCCCTCCGGCACGAGCCTCGGAGGCCAAACAAGCGGCTACTGGGACCACATTCCGGCAAATCCCCTCATTCTAGGTGCAGGCACAAAGAGCGAAACAAAAGTGACCTCGCCCGCGCTTTACCTCCCCGGAGACCTTACAATATTCATCGGGCTCCAAGACCAAGCAGAGGCGCAGAAAATAATCACCGAGCTGGCGCAAATAAAAAATAACATGGACTTAAACAAGGGCTATGTGATAGACCAAGCCCATCTTCTGGACCTCTGCCAAAAGCTTGATAGCCTGATTGACCCGGCGTTTTGGACAACTAAACGCTACTGGAAAGGCGGCAACGGCGCAGCAGCCCACGATGCCCTAATGCGTGGCGATATACAGGAATTTTTCAAGCTTGCAACCCCTGAGAACCCTATAGTGCCCCTTTTTGACGTACCTCCAGAGGCAACCTACACAAACACACAAGAAAGAATGCTTGCAAAATACGGCCTCATCCTGCCATTTGATGATTTCCTGAGAATACTTCACCAGAGTTTCAACAGCAGTTTCGGCCTCGCTTATGTCTCTGCCAAAGCGGAGCTCTGGCATCTGGACAAAAGCATAGGGTTCGGGCAAATCTTGCCCAGCGGGGAAGTAATCAAAACTCCATTCATAAATTCAAGCACCGACTATGCAAAGATTGCCCTAGGAGGCTCTGTCGTAACTGTTCTTCCGGGCCTGGGGGGAACTTGGCTGCGCCCGGAAATAATGTTTACCACGCGCCCGGACAAGAATGTATTTCGCGGTCTCAGCCTCACGGCAGAGAGCAGGGACGCGAATACCGGAATCGCATTTGACAAGATTTACATAGGAGAAGCATTTGGAAAAAATGGCAGCTATCTTGGAAACATAACCATGGACTACGCCATAAACTGGTCCATACTGGAGGACAAGCATTCCGGATTTGTAAAACTGAACATCGTCGTCCCTGCAGGGGCAGTATGGACGTCCCTTGCCGGCTTTTATGTTCAGGGGGGCTATATGGGGCAGTTTGGCCAGCAGCAAAGGGCATCAAGTGAAGCTTCCTTCGGCGGGTCCTTCATAACAAGTGCTCTGCTTGGAACCCAGGCATGGTATACTAAAATTTTAAGCGACGTCTCATACATGAAATACACAGATTTTGCAGGGGGCTCGCAGGATACTCTAAGCCTCGGGCTGTTCAATGGCCTTCTGGGTCTCGGCTCAAACCTCACTCTGCATTATGATAACATAACCAGCATGAGGGGCCTCTCCCCCGGGGAGCGTGCTTCGGTAACAACAATCAACGTCCAAGTTCCCCCGGAAAATATCTGGAAAGGCATAAATTCCTTCTTCAAATAAGGTGTTCCTATGCGCATGTTTTTTGCATCTTTCATCCTCCTGCTCCTCTCCCTCCAGTTTGCGGCCCAAACCCAAACAGTCTCAACAAACCTCTACATGCTCTGAGCGGCGGACGCAGCTCCTCCAAGGGCCCTCTCAACCGACATGGCAGCCACTTACACCTCAAAGCTTACTCCCTCGGCATCAGACGGCCCCGCAACAATTTTCATCCCGCGGGGGGCAGCCGGCGATATGCCGCAGGAAATATACTCCTGCCCCGGAAAATTCAATTTCCAAACTCAGGTTGATTCCACCTTTGCAAATTCCGGATTTAGCGCCATCAGCTCATATCCATATTCCACTCAGAGGGCATGCCCAAACCTTCTCTACTCAAACGGGCTTGGCTGTTCTGACCCAAACCTATGGGCCTCCCCATCATCATCCATGCCGGTCCAATGGAGTGCAGACTCGGGCTTAATCAGCACTCTAAAACTCCTTCCCCGCTCATCCACAAGGGTGTATGAAGGCAGCGCCTACCAAACCATTCAAACCGCAGGGCAGAACATAAACGTGGACTACTACCCAATCTTCAACAACCCGCAAAATTATCCGAGCCAAAAAGGCGAAGCATCCCTTCTTTGCACCGGAGGCGAATACGCCTCCCTCAATTTAGCCCCCCTCACAAGCGGAACAGGCACCTCTCCAATACCTATAACTGGCCATCCTCCTGCAGCAACAAACTGGAACCTGCAAAGATTCACCACCGAGGGTACCTACACCCTCTCATCAGGCTTCAACTCAAACGAATGCCTTGGCAGCATCCACATACTCCCAGACTATTCCGCGGATACCTATGATACAAAATACCATTTTGCGGACAATACAGGCACAAGCGCCCTAGACCCCGGTCCCCTCAGCTACACAATACACATAGTGGACCCCAAAACATGCGAGGTGGATGCAACCATCTCTCCCCAGAGCATAGGAATCTCCGACTTAACCCCCGCAACGGATTATGATTTCACAATTCACATCTCAAACCCAAGCAACCTCTTCGGGATGGTTGCAACAGGGGTAAGCGTTTCTGACCCATCCTCCGGCTGGTCAGCGCGAAAAGGCGCAAATCCAAACGGCTTTGATACTCCAATCCCGCCGCAAGGCGCAGGCTCCCTCTCCATAATAGCCACCTCCCCCAACCCACTCAACAACGTAAATGAAGTATGCTTTGACACAACTCTTGAGTCGGACGTCCCCTTCTGCAATGGTCAAATATGCACAACTACCGTGCGCACCTGCGTCCAGCTAAGCCCCCAACTCTCCTGCGAGGTGCAAACCGACTCAACAACCGACCCCAAAAACCGCCTGCTTCCAGGGGAGGATTTGCACATGAACGTAATATGCTATAACCAAGGCACCCCGACCGCCTGCCCCCAGCTCACATGGACCGCCTCCGGCTTTGGCGCAGATGAGCAGGTAAGCCTCACCGAGGCACCGCCCTCAATCCAGCCGGACGCCCCTCCCTTCTCCCCGCCAACTCTTCCAAGGCAAATAACGACTACCGCCGCCGCCCCCGAGGCCGACCTCTGGACATATGTAAATCCCCCAGACGCAGTAAGCACCCCCGAAACTTCAAACGGGAACGTCGTAGTATCCGGCAATGGCTATGACTGCTCCGTAGCCGGCTCAAGCGAGCCAATAACTGTGGTATCGGATAAGCTCCCAGACTACGTTCCAATTTTGCAGACAAGGCTAATCTCCGGCTCCCCCAAAACAAATGACGAGGTATACCAAATAACCTGGGGCGTGCAAAACACGGGAAGCGGCCCCGCAACCGCTGTAAGCCTTGCCAACATAAAAATAGCCCCCGCGTCCCAGGACTCCAAGCTCGTAACCCCTCTCGCTCCCGGCGAGCAAAAAACATGGGCACGAAACTTTGCATGCCCAAGCCCGGGCATCTTCCCGCTGCACGTAGTGGTGGACTCCACAGACGCTATCGAGGAGGAGCCCCCTAACGGGGAGCTAAACAACGAGGCCAACGCGCAGATAAACTGCGGAAACGTGCTTGCCTGTGCGGACCTCATCTAAACCATGCCTGCCTATCGCCCCCGTAATGCCCCCGGAGCGCCAATATGCCCATTCTGCGCCGGCCTCATCTGAACGCCACCCTTTTTATTTTCAGTGCCGTTTGTGAGCCTATGGCAAAGTTTGACCTATCAATGCTGAAGAAACTGGCTCCCTCCGGGTTTGCCAAGCCTTCAGCGTCGGCCGCAATTCCCACTCCTGCAGACGAGATTAAGAAAAAAGAAGACATCCAAAAACTTCAAATCGAGCTTCTAAACCTAATTGTTGAGCGGTATAAAAAATTCATAGAAGACGGGGAGACAAAATCGCTTCCGGAGCTGCGCAGCCTCATAAGGCCCATGGATTCCACTGTCACGGAGATAAAAATCCAGATACAAGACCAGTTCCACCCCTATGATTATAATTCCAACTACCTTCCGGCAACCCAGAAAGCCATGGACATAGTCTTTGCATGGAAAAAAATCAAGATGCCCCTCTCCTTCTGGATGTCTTTTGAGGACATGGTGCGCCTCAAGGCGGCAGACGACATAGACCGTGCAATTATTCTCTGCTCAATATTTCGCGCCCTAGGCTCGGACTCGGCAAAAGTAATAATCGGCAAGGACAAGTCCGCGTGGGTATCATTCGTCTTCTCGCAAAAAACCTACGTGGTCAACATGATAGAGAAGACTATGAGCGCCTATCCTGACAAAAGCGAGGGGCTCCTGCAGTTCATGTATTCCGCATCCTATGCCTTCAACGACCGGGATTTTGAGGATTTGGGCGGGGATGAGGAAGAGCCTCCGCCGTCTCCCCAATAGCCTTTTATTCAGCGGTTCTCATAGCCTATATTATGCCCCCACGCTATCTGGATGCAAGGGTCAAGTGGGTTTGGTTCATTCCCACCATAATAGCCCTCGTTATAGTGTGGGTGATTCTTGTTTCCGTCATTTTTCTCCTCTCCCAAGACAATTTCTTTTTCGGCATGCCAAAGCCGGTATTCTCCGCCGTTTTCATGTTTTTCCTTGCCGCCTTTATAGGGCTGCCCATATTCCTCTACAACCACATAGAATACATGTCCTTTACATATGAGCTTGCAGAAAACGAGTTTGTTATCCGGCAGGGGGTAATAACCCGCCACACTACCGTCATCCCATACAACCGGATACAAAACATAAACACCACCCGCACCCTCCTTGAGAGGGTCGTCGGGCTTGCTACCTTGCAGATTGAGACCGCAGGCACAAACCCGCACGAATCAGAAGGCGTCCTCCCCGGAGTCTCAAAAAAGGACATTCTCATAAGCGAAATCATGCTCCGGGTGGAAAAGGTCAAAAAAGATGGCATAATCCCGTCCGACGAGATAAAAGGCGGGCACACGGAGCTGGGGCAAATCCTTAAAGAGCTTAAGGACCTAAATAAAAGACTATCAGACAGGGGCAGTTTGGGCCCTGCAAAGGGGCCGGGCGCGAACCGCAATACTTTCGTGCGTTTGCACGATGATGAAATTTAGGTGGAATTCATGGCAGAAGTTATACTTACAAAATACGAACAGGCACGAATCATCGGCGCGCGCGCCCTGCAGCTCTCTTTCGGGGCCCCTCCGCTCCTTTCTGTAGAGGAGCAGATGTCCCCCATGCAAATAGCCGCCCTTGAGCTTGCGCAGGGTGTAATTCCCCTTGTAGTAATAAGATAGAAATCATTTGCATTCGCAGCAAAACCGGCACATCTTCTCCCGCGCGTTTATTTCTGGGCTCCGCCTTTTTTGTGCACTCCCCTTTCCGCTACTCTAAACTCATACGTGCCAAACCCGCTCCTTCTAAGCTCCTTCTTTATCCCTGAAATTTTCTCATCTGGGCATAGCGCAACCGCTGCCCCTCCAATTCCGCCGGCAGCCGTCATTTTCGCACCCGCGGCCCCAGCCTTCACGGAAGTTTTTACCGCAAGCTCAATTGACTGGGAGCTTACCCCGAATTTTTTTAGAAGCGCATGGTTTTCATTCATGCATTGTGCAATCGCATGCGCGTCGGAGTTTTTGATGGCGCGCGCAGCCGCCTTGTAAATATCCAAATAATCCTCGCAGATTTTCCCTCTCTCCCCTTTTTCCATTTCTGCCGGCGCCTTCCCAACCCCGTTTGCAGCCGCAAATTTTCCAATCATTTCCTTAGTGCTTGAGCGTGCCCCGTCTTTCTTGAGCGTGTCTATTAGCAAAAATGAATGCCCATCTCCCACTTCAAAATCCATCTTTTTTACATCCGGCCTCTCAAATTTATTCCCTGCCCCTTTGTTTCCAGCCCGGCCTCCATCTAATCTCACACCGGCAAATTTTTTCCTAAATTCCAAAACTCCCCCGTAGCACACTGCAGACGCGTCAATTCCAGAAGGCTTTCCATGCGCCGCAGCCTCTCCAACTTGCACGTCATCAAAAATGCCCCCGATTCCCGAAGGCAGGCCCAAGGCCTCCCTCGCGCATAAAGAAAAGCATGCCGCAAGCGAAGCTGAATTTCCAACCCCTTTTAGCCCCCACGCTTTTTTCACCCGCGCCTTAATTTCCATTTCACAGATTTGAGGGTATCTTTTCACATAATGGCAGTAAATAGCCGCAATGGGGTGGGCAGTTGGAATTTCGCGCGAGCAAAAAATAGCCTGCCTGCCCCCCGAATTATCTTTCCCAGTTTTTTCGTTTGCAAAAACATCCGCATTGCTCTCCTTCTGCGTGCTCTCATACCCAAGCCTTCCCCGCGCGCCCTTTTTCCACGAGAACCCAACCTCATTATATGGCTCTATGGCTGCCACTATCCCCGGTGCCCCATACACAACATAATGCTCCCCGAAAAGAATAACCTTTGCGGGAGCGCGCGCATTAATCTCCATACTCTAATTTTCCCCCAATGCGTTTTAAGCCTTCTTTTGCAATCTCAATCCATGCAAACCGACCTGTTTTCCATATATGAAATAGCCGGCGCAATAGCAATCCTCTGCGCCCTCGTTTATCTAATGTACAAAGAGGGAAGTGCAAGCTCATGGAAGGAAATAAGCAAAAACGCAAAGGAAAAAATACGCGCCCGCTAGCTTCCGCAAGAAAAATCTCGCAAATGCACCCGGAGCAAAAAAATGCCGGCGCGCGCCAAACTATCAGCGGCTCCCATAGCAACCACCCCAAAGCATGCCCTCTCGCGCAGACAAACCCCCCTGGCTTTTCAAGCGGCAAAAAAATAGGCGAAAACGGGGCAAAAGCGCCCGCATTATTCTCAAATTTCGGATATAAATTCCTCCTCTTTAGCGCGGCATTTCTTGTTCTCGGAATCCTTGCAGCAGGCTTTGTCCTGAATCCCTCCCCCGCCCCTCCCTCATGGGTTTTCGGGGACGAGGCCCCCCAACTCGCAAAAACAGCAAACCTCTCATTTGACGCCGGGCAAACCTACGAATATGCCATAAACATGCAAGGCAGGTTCGCAACCGTCTCGCTTCTGGCAAGATACAAGCCGAATTGCCCAGGATTCATTCTTGAGGACGAAAAAAACTCATACTCAATCTGCATTAGAAAATCGGGATTTTACTCAAATTATTCCGGCTACATAGGAGACCAGTCATTTCCCTTCTATTCCCCCTGGATGCTCTACCTCACCCAAAATCTCTCATGGAAAGAAAACCAGACCGTAACGTTCTACCCTGCCAACCTAACCCAAAAAGCAACCCTCCTCTTTGAGGCAAAAAATCTCACAAAAATTTTCGGCAGGGATGCATACGAGGTGAAAGTATCCTCCTCCTCAAGTTCCCCGTTTTTTGCAAATACTCCGAACGCCACCTATTTTGTGGATGCGCAAAAAAGGGTCCTTCTAAAAGCTCAAATAGGAAGCAGCCAAATAATCCTGATTTCAGCCCCGTTCGCGCTTGAAAATAATTCCGGTTAGGCAAACAATTCTCCCAAAACAAGCCGGAGTTATCGCCAAACCGCACTGCCTTTGGCGCGAAAGCCGAACCAGAACTTATTTATACGGCTTCAACTCAAATATGTGTCTATTCAGGTATTAATATGATTTTTACCAAAACTGCCCGGTTCAATCCCACCCGTTTCTTTAATGCCGCTACCATGGCATTAAAATCCTCTGTCCGCAGCATCCGCCATGGGCGCACGCGCAAATCCCGTTTCCTCCATGAAAATCCAATTCCCTCCCCTGAATTGCGCCTGCCCTCAAAACCCGAATATATGCGCCTGCTTGAAACCGATATTCGCGAGCTTGCCGCCTCAAACCCGGAGGAAAAAATAAGGGAATTTTTTGAAAAAATAGAAAATGCGCAGGAGAAAAAAACCGCATTCGCAATTCTTGAACTCTCAAAAAAACTCTACCCTAAATCCAAATTAAGGCACGATGGCTTAAGCCTTTTTGACCATCTTATAACCATTGCATACTGGGCGCAGCAGGCAGGTGCGGGCCGTGATGACGTTCTTGCGGCCCTTCTGCACGATTCAAAAGAGGACGGCTTCTTAAGCGGCCAGAGGGAGTTTGAGCACCGCCTCGGCCCCGGATGCAGCAAAGAGCTGATAAATTCGGTCTGGACCAAAGTATCATATATGACAAACGTCCGCCCGCTCGGCCAGCAGGCGCACAAAGCAAACGAATTCATCACAGCGCATCTTCTCATTCCGGAAGACCTGGAAAACCCGGAAAAAATAGCCGGCTTGAAGGGAGCCTTGGATGTCGTAATAGCCGACTATTCCCAATACATGCGAAAAGTCTACCATTCGCAGGACTATGGGGTAATTCTCCTCAAGGAGCTTGACGCACTGCACAATATCCGTTCTGCCTTCTACCTTGAACCGGGCAACAAAGATGATTTTGCAAAAATCATCAAGATTCTCTACAAGCTTGAAACCCACATAGACGCCTCAAAGAAAGTCTGCCACGAAATCGCCCGCATGCAGCTTATATCCGCATGGGCCGTATGGGAAAAACTCAAGGAAAGCCAAATTGACCTGGGCGGGAATTTTTTCAAAAGCTTCTACGCAAATCTATGGTCCCACACCTTTTCAATATCCGAAAACCAGAGAAGAGTTGAGCGCAAGGGGGTGGGAGGCACAGATCCTCGCCCAAAACTCAACATAGACACCGTCCCCTACCGCAGGACTGTCCCCGTAATCTTCTATCCGGAATTTCGCAACTGGTGGGGCGCTCTCTCGCAGAACGGAAAGGAGAATCGCATAGAACTCGTGGTTCCAAGGCACTGCTTTCCGCAGATGAAGATGGGGGTGTTCAGCTACATGCTCTCGGAATTCGGGTTGGGCTTTGAGAAAAAAATACCCGTGAGAAACTTCATAAACTCGGAATTTCTTGAGCTTAACGAGCAAATAGTAGTGCGCAAAATGAAATCCGCATTTGCAAGAAAGCACGTTGAAATAGAGCGCGTGGAGAGCGCCCTCTGGCCGGTATTTCAAAAAGACGTTTTTGTGTTCTGGGTAAAAATTCCGCAGAAGCTTGCCATCAAAACGGAGCGTATATCCGCGGAAAATGGGTCCATCCGCACTCAAAATGGCGAAGGGCCAGGCGAGCGCATTAGTGGGATCAATATCCATGTTAAACTTGCGCAAAATCTGCAAACTAAAAGCAACGAAATCCCGGAGCATGAACTCGCCGAAGACTATGCAAGGCTTGTGCACAAAATAACATGGGCTGCAAGAAAGGCCTTCTACTCCGCCCTAAAAGATGCAAAAAGAATGAGGAATTACGGGGAAACTATTCTCTAAGCCCCTCATAGCTCTTCTCTTCCATAAAGTGCATTTTTGAGGGGATAATTACAACCGCAGGCCCAACGAGTTCATCTTTATACTCGGATATTTTTCCCGACCAAATTTCCTCATCTTCCCATCCAACGTGCGACACAACAAAAATTTTCGTATCTGCCCCGATTATTTCTCCCGCAATTTCCCCCCTGCATATTTTTCTCTTCTGCGCCTCAAGCAAAATCTCAATCGCATATTTGGGCCGCATAGCCCCAAGCTCATTGTCTATGTCAAGAAGGCACAAAGTGTGCGCCCCGATTTTTTGGTTGTTTGCAATCAAATCAACAAATGAGTCAGGCTCGTAGTTTTTTCTCCAAAAAGTAATCGTGGCCGTTTTTCCGAATTTGTAAATCTGCAGGCCGGCAGCCCCGGCAGCCGCAGAAAAAATTGAGGAGGCATGCAAAATCTTCGTGCGTATTTTTCTCTCCCTCGCCGCCTGCAATAAAGAATTATGGGTGGTCGCAACCATCGGGTCTCCCGGCACAATAAGCGCCGTATCCCCATTTTGCGCAGCCTGAAGGATTATTTTCTCCCCCTCAACCTGCTCCCGCGCAAGCACTTCCACTTTTTTCCCTATAATTTTTCCAAGCCTTCCCGCAGTCCCCTCTCTAACCAAGTTTGTATAATCCTCAAGAAAAATATTTCCGCATTTTCTCAAAATCTCAATGGTGCGAATAGGCAAATCAGTCTCGTCGCAAAGCCCAAGGCCCGCCAAATAAAGGGTATTTTCCATGCACTTCTTTTGCCCCCCAATCAATTTAACCCTTAAGAGCCAAGGCAATCTCATGGACATTCTGGGGCTCTCTCAAAAGGCAAAGAAAAGCGGGAAATGGTCCAATCCAAAATCCGAAATAAACGACCTCTGCCCCGAATGCCGCAAAAACAAAAGGGTCTACTGCCCCCACAAGCCCCTTCTTGCAATAAAAGCCGAGCACGCCCAAAAGTTTGACAAAACGGAATTTTTTGGCCCCTCCCCCCCGGCAATTTTTGTCGGGCACTACGGATACCCACAGGTAAATTTCGGCCCGATGATTTCCCTGGACGAGGGCGTTGCGGACAATCCAAAAGACTGGTATGGCTGGAATTTTGACCGGATAGTTTATGCCCGCTCAATGCAAATTCGCTCTCAAATTAATTCCTCCATCTCAATGGCAAAATCATTAGGCTCCGGTGCAACCGGCCCCCTCCCCCGCATAATCTCCGACTCGCAGGAGGCGGCAATGTCCATAAGCTCGGTGGACGTGGAAACCCATTTTTCAAAAAAGCCAAACCTTCAGGTATCATTCAACCAGATAAGCCAGCCCATGGGCCCCTCCGCCCCGCTTGAGAAATTATACCTTGCAGACAACCCGAAAATTCCCAAAAAACTTGACGCCCTCGTGCAGGACGGGGCAAAAGCAAGCCTTGCAATAAGCGAGCTCTCGCATGCCGGCTACGATGAGCATTACCTCACCCGCCTTCTAACTGCCGGAATTCTGGGCGAGAAGGCCGCAAGAAAATTCGTGCCGACAAAATGGGGAATCACGGCGGTGGATGACACCGTGGCAAAAGAGCACATGAAAAAATTGCGCGATTGCAAGGAAAATTCAAAATTCCTCTTTTTTCAGAACGAATACCTTGCAAACCGCTTCTCAATCCTCCTTCTTCCCGGCGCATGGGAGTATGAAAATTTTGAGGCATGGATTGGCTCTCCGGATAATTTTGCAATAAGCATAGAGCATGAGCCATACTGGGGAAGGGGCAATTACGCCGCATCGCAGGGAGGCGGATACTATGCCGCAAGGCTTGCAGTATGCGAGGCTCTTGCAACAAAATTAAGAATGCAGGCGCGCGTAGTAGTAATACGGGAAATAATGCCGGAATACGATTTGCCGGTTGGGTGCTGGCAGATCAGGCAATCTGTGAGAGAAGCCTTTACTCACTCTCCAAAGGAATTTGGTTCTCTCAGCCAACTACTGTCTTTTCTAAATGAGGCGCTTATCCTAAATCCGAAGGATTATATTCAAAGAAGCTCAGTCCTTTCTCAAAAGAGGCTTTCAGATTTTTGAGCCAACCATAATATGGAATTTGTTGTTTTCCCAGACCTTCTTATCCTGCCGCTTTTCTCAAGAATCTCCAAATGTTCTCTCACCGTTTGCCCTCCAACATTCAGAATTTCTCCAAGCTGTTTAGCGGTTTTCGGTTTTTCAAGATAAGCAAGTATTTTTCCTCTAGTTTCTCCATTCATTCCTTTATGGGGGGCCGCCCTTCTCTTTACAATGCGTTCGAGCAAGCCCTGTTTCTGTGCCAAATAACAGGTTGGATATCTCTTTCTTAATTCGTTTATATCTGATTCAATTTTCTCGACTGCGTTGAGGCTTATCCGCAATCTAAAATGGTCCAATTTATGCTTCCTATACCCAGCTTTAGCCTTCAATAAGACTTGTGAACACGGATATTGCAAAAATACGCAAATGTCCCTTATCTGATTGAGGAGTTCCTCGTTGCTCGCGTACATTTCAATAGAGTCTCCCACGTGCCCCTCATCCACAATAAACGCGGCCAATCCAGCGAGTTTGCTCTCTTTCCCTTTTTGCATTATTTTCCTCGGGACACGTTTTTTCTCCCTAGATTCTATCCCATAATGTTTCTCAATTATCCGTGTAATTATGCTCGGTATGCAAACCTTCCAGTTTTCCTCATATTCTTTTTCGTTCAAATCAAAGTTCCCGAAAATATTTCTCAGTTTCATGAGAAAATTCTCCCGCCCAACCACATTCTTTTGTTTGTATGAGGAGCACCGGCCTTTCCCCCCGAAACAACCATCTCCCAAAAGATGAAAAACTATTGAATCAAGCTCTGGGTTGACTTTTATCGGAAGGTATCTCGGTGTTATGGGATTTCCCATCTCAAGCTCTTTGTAGGCCAGAATATTTGCCTCCAGACGTTTAACCATATCATATGATTCTGAAACCTTCTCACAGTTGAGGCAAATACACTCTAGGAAGACCCAGAGCGGAACAAAAGGTTCTCTGCGCATTCCATCCATTTTCTTTCCAAATTTCCATTCGTGTGTGTTGCTGCCGCCGTATCCTGAGTGGATTCCATAATTCGCAGACTTGTAGTTCACATACTCTGCAAGCTTTGCGCAACTACCTGAGCGGTTGATGGCGTTCTGGACAATGTTCTGCCGAAAGTTCCTTTCAATCTTTATGTAAGCGGTTCGCAGGGGAAATTGCCAGATATGGATTTTCTCTTCCACGTATTTCTGAGCATCTTTATTCAGTTATATGTTTGGGAACCCGTCTTTTCCGGTGGCTAAGCCATGTGCTAAAACAGCGGAGGTTGGTTGATTTTTAAATCTTTCCACACTTCTTCACCCTTCTAAACATTTAAATAGGAGATAATGGCATATAATGTCAAAACATTGTATTTTATGGTGATTTATTCATGGGAAACGAATTTATTAGAAAGATCAAAACGGACAAAAAGTTCCTCCACAAAAAGTTCGCTCCCTTTCCAGGCGTGCCAAAATCCGCATTAAACGAAAGTCTAAATGGCCACTCAAATATTAGCAAAGGGTATACTGAACCCCAAATTGCAGCCACAAATGCTGAAAATGGGAACTCATATATTGAAGTTTTTAATGTAGCCTCGGCCTCAAAACTTCTTGATGATTTTGCAGAGTATGCAAATATGCAGCCACAGCTGCTAATTGAAAAAGGGCATGATACACTTGCAAAAGCGCTTATAGAAACTTACAATAAAAGCGAATTTAGCAGCAAAGACGGAGGCATTCAAAATGCCCTCCCCTTAATCTCGCAAACCTTTGCAACGAGCTCAGACGAAGACAAGAAAAGCTTTGTAGATGGCCACCAGGATCTTTTTTCAAAAATTAGCAACGCAGTAAACGGCGTAGGAGTAGCTGGCGTCCAGCCAAAAGATACCAAAACCAATCAAACTTCAGGCACAGAAACCGGAACATCGCAAACACCAAATGAATCCGACAAAAAACAGGAAGATTCTTCGGACAAAAAAACAGGCGAAACCACCGGCAACGGCGGTTCCGGCAACTCTGGAGGAGACGGAGGAAACGGCGGAGATTCAGGCAATCCCTCCGGCGCAAACGCAAATGGCAAGACTCCAAGGAAAGTGCCAAAGTGGGCCAAATGGGTAGGCGGGATAGCAATAAGTGCAGGCATTCTTTTCGGAGCATACGAATTAGGCCTTAAGGATTATGTAAATCCAAAAGAAAAGAGCGTATCTGTATGGCACACGGACAGTATTCCATCGCACGATTCAACCGCCATAAAAACACCTGCCATTATATCCCCGGTAGGCCAGCAAGTGCAAGAAGCAGATAGCGCAAAAGCCGCCAGCGAGGCAGCCAAAACGCAATTTGCCACCCTGGAGCAGGCAAAACTCGCAGCCAAATACCACATCAAAAAAATAGATGAGAACACCTACCAAATTCCCTACTCCCAGGTAGGCTATGAAACTTACCGCGAAGGAATTTCAGGCGCAGTAAAATATGTGAACGGCAATCTTAAGCTTGGGCGCAAAATCAACGAAGAGTCAATAAAAGCAAGCGCGCAAATCAGCCTCAAAAACGGCCACAAAAATATCAACCGCTGGAACCGCCGCGACCTAAAAACTCCCGGCACAATCACGATAAAATTCATAGAAAGCGCCCAAAAGCCGGCAAAAGTCCCAACTGTTGAAAACACAAAACCAGCCAAGCCGAAAACCATCTCGCATGCACCCAAGAAGAAAGTGCAAAAAGCAAAAACAACCGCCCCGGAGGCAGTTAGCGCGCAAACCCTCAACTGCGGCACAATCCTTGACCTGCTCGGAATAAGCCAGGCAGAGCAGAGCCAAATAACAACGGACTCGCTCGGAAACCACCACATACAATACGGTATGGTAGATTTTCCGGACCAGCTTGCAGACACCACGATAACCAAGGGGCTTGAAAACTGCAACTACACGATTGATGGCCGCCCGGCATTCCCAAGCCTGCACCACTACGGGGGCACCTTCGTTCCAAGAAAAGCCCCATCAGTCATTGACTACAATGCACGGGATTCAAGCGAATATGAGCAGAAGCAGAAGGAAGGGGCAATAAACGCAAACAAAAACACCAAAGAGAACGAAGACAAAAGCGGGAGCATCCTAAGGAAAACCATGCGCATAAAATACTAAGGGTTTCCCCCATTTTTCCTCTCCCAAACCCCCCTTTCTTTTTCTATCTAT
>JAZDKV010000110.1:0-3277 GCA_043802645.1 Microcaldota archaeon
CTTCCCATATCTGGTCACCTATTTGGCGTAACTGGCGTTCCGCGCGGAAGGCTTTTACGCCGGTAGGTCTCCTTATGAAGGAAAAATAGAAGGAACTATCTGTTTAGAATAATGGCTCAGAGGTAAAACGCAACAGCCTAATTTTTGGAAAGAACGAAGGTTTAAGAGCGGTTTTAGATATAGAAGGGCATAAAAAAGTGGTTTTATGGATGAGAAGAAATGGTCCGGATTTTACAAGCTAAGCGTGGATGAGAGGCGCAAAAAAGTTGTGGAGGAGCTTGGGCTGTCTTCAGATGAGGAGGCTCTTCTAAAAAAATCCGGGGCACTCTCAATTGAATTGGCAGACAAGATGAGCGAGAATGTTATCGGAACTGCCGGGCTGCCCCTTGCAATTGCGCCTAATTTTGTGGTTGATGGAAAGGCAGTGGTTGTGCCTATGGCGATTGAGGAGCCATCGGTTGTGGCTGCTGCAAGCTATGCCGCCAAACTGGCAGCAAAGAACGGGGGGTTTAGCTGCACTTACACCGGCTCTTTGATGGTTGGGCAGGTGCAGATTGTAGGCATGAGGGATGCGCAGGCTGCAAAGGAGAAAATTGAGGGGATGAGAGAGGAGCTTGCGGGGGAGGCAGATAAATTTGCGGCTCATTTGCACCCGTACGGTGGGGGAGTGAAGGAGTGCTCCGCCCGCATTGTGAATACGGACAGGGGAAAAATGCTTGTGGTTGAATTTTTGGTAGGCGTGAGCGATGCGATGGGCGCAAACGCAGTCAATACGATTATGGAGGCTATTGCCCCGAGGCTTGAGGAAATTTGCGTGGGCAAGGCGCGGCTCAAAATTTTGACGAATCTTGCCACGCAGAGAATGGCAGGGGCAAGGGCAGTATGGAAAAAAGAGGACTGCGGAGGAGATGAGGGAATTGAGTCTATCTTGGACTGCTGGTCTTTTGCAATGGCAGACCCTTACCGCAGGGCTACGCACAACAAGGGAATAATGAACGGAATTGACGCGGTTTTGGTTGCGTGCGGGAACGACTGGAGGGCAGTTGAGGCGGGGGCGCACTCGTATGCCGCGATGAAGCAGGGGGCGCTTACAACTTTTAGGAAGACTATAGATGGGGATTTGGAGGGGAAAATACTCTTGCCCATGGCGGTTGGGACTATTGGCGGCTCTTTGAGGGTAAATCCGGTTGCGCGGATGTGCTTGAAAATTTTGGGGGCAAAAAACTCGGAGGAATTTGCGCGGGTGCTTGCATCTGTCGGGCTTGCGCAGAATTTTGCGGCTTTGCGCGCCCTTGCACTTGAAGGAATACAGAAGGGGCACATGAGATTGCATGCGCGGAATTTGGCTGCGGCTGCCGGGGCAAAACCGGGCGAGATTGAGAGGGTTGTTGCGATTATGGAGGGGGAGAAGGCTTTGAATGAGAGCGGGGCTGCAGAGGCTCTAAAAAAAGTGAGGGGGAAATAAATGGAGCAAATTTACTTCTTAGCAATTGTATTTTTGTCCGCCGTGCTGGCCACGGCTTTTTTTGCAAGCAAGATTATTTCCAAATTAAGGCTTGCGAAAATTTTCGGCAAGGACATGCACAAGGAAGGGCAGCCCGAAGTTGTTGAGATGGGCGGGATTGCAATAGTTGCCGGCTTTGTTGGCTCTGCGCTTGTGGGAATTATTTTGCACCTGTTTTTCGGATTTAGCTTTGAGATTGCCGGAATTATGGCGGCTCTGCTCACAGTTTGCATTGTGGCGATAATCGGAGTGTATGACGATTTGGTGGATATGGGGCAGGCGGTAAAGGCGCTTTTGCCCCTCGCTGCCGCGGTCCCTCTTGTTGCCATAGAGCTTGCGAGGGGAAGCACAGTGATTGCGATTCCTTTTTTGGGGGCAATTGATTTTGGAATTTTGTACCCGATTTTGCTGGTGCCTCTGGCGATTGCAGTCTGCTCAAATTTGACGAATATGCTTGCCGGCTTTAACGGCCTTGAGGTTTCTTTGGGGATTGTGATTTTTGCGGCTTTGTCGGTCTTGTCTGCCATGTACGGGCAGGCGGAAATGGCGGTTTTGTCTGTTGCAATGCTTGGAGCTTTGCTTGGGTTTTTGAAGTTTAATTGGCACCCGGCAAAAACGTTTTTGGGGGATGTTGGCACGCTTACCATAGGGGCGGCTATTGGGGCTGCGGTGATTTTGTCAAATTTGAAGAGCGCCGGAGTTGTGCTCATGCTGCCCTACATTATTGACTGGATTTTGAAGGCTGCAAACGGATTTCCAAAGAGCTTTGCGCATTTGCGCGGGGGAAAGCTTTATGCGCCGGAGGGGAAAATACGCGGCTTTGCGGATTTGGTTTTGAGGGCTTCTGGAGGGCTCTCGGAGAGGAATTTGGTGCTTGCATGCGTTGGGATTGAGGCTGCGATTGCGGTTTTTGTTATTTTGTACTTTGGGAAATATTGAAGAAAGAAGAAGATATTTCTGTTCTGGCGGCACGGGCTTTGTTTTTTTGCAAAGGCATGCGGCTCTTGTTTTTTGCAAACCACGCCATAAGCTTATTTTTTGCTAAATAGCTTGTGCGCCTTCTCGTAGTCTTCCGCCTGCCCGATGTCAAGCCAGCGCTCATCAAAGATATACCCGTTGATTTGCTTTTTGTTTTTTAGCAGGCGGGGAAAAACGTCTTTTGCGTAGTCCTCTTTCTCTTTTATGTAATCAAAAATTTCGGGCTCAAATGCGTAGATGCCGGCATTTACATAATGAAGCAGTTTCGGCTTTTCCCTGAATTCTTTTATGCGGCTGCCCCCAAGCTCAACTACCCCATACTGGATTTGGGTTTCAATTGATTTTAGGCCGACTGTTGCGATTCCGCCTTTTTCCCTGTGGAATTTGAGCATTTTTTTAAGGTCAATTTCCGTGAAGTGGTCGCCCATCATTACAAGAAAAGTGCCCGTGAATCTATCTTTTATCGGGAGGGTGGAGCCTGCGGTGTTTAAGTTTTCATCCTCTTCTGAATAGAAGATTTTTACTCCGAATTTTGAGCCGTCTTTGAAATATTCCTTGAACTGCTCTTTTAGGTAGCCGATTGTGAGGTATATTTCAGTTACCCCGTTTTGCCTTAGAAGCTCTATGAGGTGCCCGACTATTGGGCGGTTGCCCAGAGGGAGCATTGATTTTGGAGTTTTGTACGTGTGCGGGCGCAGGCGCGTGCCAAGCCCTCCGCATACAAGAATTGCCTTCATGAGAATCACCCTAAGGATTAGAGACTTTTGAACTAAATCCTTATATTGGTTCATGGGG
>JAZDKV010000111.1:0-2369 GCA_043802645.1 Microcaldota archaeon
CTTCCCATATCTGGTCACCTATTTGGCGTAACTGGCGTTCCGCGCGGAAGGCTTTTACGCCGGTAGGTCTCCTTATGAAGGAAAAATAGAAGGAACTATCTGTTTAGAATAATGGCTCAGAGGTAAAACGCAACAGCCTAAATAGGAAAACTCTCAACAGGGTTTTAAAACCTCCTTGAGTTTTAGGGGCATGGACTTCTGGGAGTATTTTATTGTCACGCTCATACCCCTGCTGGCAATTATCAACCCGCTGTCCACCATAGGGGTGTTTTTGTCGCTTACAAGGGGCATGAAAAAGCCTGATAAGCACCATATAGCACTCCTGACTTCCGCAGTGGCTTTTGTGATTCTCATCTTCTTTGCCCTTACGGGCTTTTGGATTTTTCAGGTTTATTCGATTACTATAGATGCGTTTAGAATTGCCGGAGGAATTGCGCTCCTGGCAATAGGGCTTAACATGCTCTTTCCGCCAAAGCATGAGGAGAGGCACTCGTCCGACTTTAACTCGCAGATATACATAGTGCCCCTTGCAATACCCATGACTTCCGGGCCGGGGGCGATTACCACTACAGTTATACTTGCCACGAATGCCCCGGATTTGATGCACCAGATATTTTTCTGCATTGTAATTTTGGCAGCATGCGCCATAAATTATGTGGCTTTGAGGTTTTCGGAACATATAGACAGGCTCGTGGGGCGGGAGGGGCTTACCGCCCTTGTGAAGATAATGGGGCTTATCGTATGCTCAATTGCAGTGCAATTTATTGTTGTTGGATTAAAGGCAGTATTCCCGATTTTGGCTGGTTGATATGGCAAGAAGAAGAAAGAATTCGGAGAATGGGAAGAAGTTTTGGATATTTGGCGAGGGCCATTTGCACAGCATTATGGAGTTGAGCGGAAAGCTCTCTTTGGCGTTCTTGGTTTTGGGGAGTGTGCAGGCGGTTTTTGTTTTGAATGTGATTTTGCAGCATGTGTTTTTGGTTTTTGAGGCATTGCCGTTTTACGCGATTGTCTGCTTCGTGCTATCTTCTATGTTTTTTGCGGTCTTTTCATATGCTTGCGCGGCAATTGCTTATTTGAGAAAGCAATACTTGTGGGCAGTTGGAATTGTTTTGGTAAATTTGCTCTCAATTGCTTATGTTTGGAAATACGGTGTTGGAAAAAAATAAGTGCGCGATAGCGCTTACATAAAGTCCGCCAAGTCGCTCTGCTTTGCCTTCTCGTCCGAGAATATTGAGTCTATGTCTTTTTGTATGAGGTCAAGCCTCTGCTGCATGTAAGGCGGCAAATTGTAGCGGGTGGCAAGCTCGCGGGAGGGCTTTAGGTATTTCTCAATTCCCCCCTTGTAGATTGTGAGGAGCAATTTCCCTCCGCAGCGGGTGCATTTTCCCGCAAGCGGGACGCGCCGATATTTGGCGTTGCAGTCAGTGCACCTGAACATCTGCCTTGAGAAAGAGCGCAAATTCCCGTACATGTCCGGCAAAAAGTGGGCAAGAAGGACCCTCTTTGCGACTTCGGCCGGATCCACCGCGCGGATTTTGTCCTCAAGCAAAAATTCAGCTTCCACTTTTTTGGTCATTTTCTTGTCTAGGGAGATGTAGGCGGACATTTTCGGCCCGTCCTCAATTGAGGAGGAGGGGTGGGTGAATTTCAGGTCCCCGTAGGCAAGGGATGATTTTAGCAGGTCCGCAACTACCGGCAATTTTACGTCCGAGGGGGGCAGGAATTTCTGGGTTGCCTCATAAAACGAGAGGGGGTATGAATCAACCACTTCTATGCAGTGCGCCTCATCGTCTATCTCGGTCGGGTCAAGGCGGGTTGTGAGCACGAGAGGCGCGTCCATTGTGCCACCGCGGGTGGAGGGGAGAAAATCGCGGGAGAAATTTAGGAGGCCGTCCATTAGGAGCATGAGGCAGTCCTCATCGCCGTCGCACTGGTGGGCAACAATCCCGTTTGCTATAAGGGAGTGGTGGGGGCTTACGGTAAGCGAGTAAACGGTATCTGATTTCATGCGTTTTCTGCCTGCAATTTTGTCAAAATACGCATCCCCAATCTTGTCCAGCCTCGCGGTTCCCTTTCTGATTTTCCATTTTTTCAGCAGCTCTTTTGCTTTTTTCTGTTTCCAGCCTGCAAAGCCTATTTGCAATATGAATTTTTCTGCGCTTTGGGAAAATATCCGGACCTTGTGCAAAATTGCGTGTTTTGGATGCCTGCCGTTTTTTTCTGAGAAAGAATGCTGTATTCCAAAGCGCATCAGAAGAAAAGAGACGCCGTTTATGAGCTCTTTGCTTACCGAGCTTAGATTCACTTCAAGAGTGCTATAGTGCGATACCGACCCATCGCCCAAAAACAAACCGGAGAGGAGTGCA
>JAZDKV010000112.1:0-3095 GCA_043802645.1 Microcaldota archaeon
CATAATTGCCCCAGTCGGGGGTTTCAGAGGCGTGCTCATGCAATATGTTGTTTGCGGCGGTAAGAACTTTTATTACAAAGTCAATTTCAAGCAAAAAGCCAAGCCCGCGCTCAAGGTATGCATGATATATCAGGTCGTAGAGCTTTGCCTTGTAGAATGCCTCCATGATATAATCTTCAGGGGGCAGCCCGGTCTCGTCCGAGCGGCGCTTAAGCGCGGGTGGAATGAATTTGAGCTTTAATTTTTTGGAAATCTTCCCCAAATCCGCATTGTACATCTCTTTTGAGGAAGCTTCGGGCAGGGAGCAGAAATTGCATATTAGTTGGGACGAGGTTATGTCGTTTCCGCGCTTTAGATTGAACACTGGAACGAACTCGCGCTTTTGCATGTCCGACTCATATTGCATTCCAAGCATTCTGTACATGCGCGATTTTCTGCCAAAACGTATTTTTTTCAAAAACGAATACCGGTCGGTTGAGTACATGGAGGCTGCGGGCATGCCAAAGACAAGCTCAAGGCGGTCTTGGACGTCCTTGAGCGATTGGGCGTGAAGGTTGTAGAGCATGAAAATTCCCGGCTGGGTGTTTAGCATGTTTATTACTCCCTGAATTGCGGTGCGGGAGCGTATTTCGTTTATGATGACGCAGGAGTCGCCCATGCGCAGGGAGGCGTTTGTCATTGAGACCAAATCAAGCTCGGATGAGGAGGCTGCCACGTCGTCGCGGTCTGATTCCGCAACCCGAATTGCGCCGATGTGAAAGCCGCGCTTGCGGTAAGCCTTTACGGGTATTTCTTCTATGTCCTGAATCGGGAGTATTCTGCGCTTAAGCCCGATGGCGGCAATTTTTGCGGAGGTAAATGCGGTTTTCCCTACACCTTTTAGCCCGAGGACCGCCTCGGAGCATCCAAGCCCCACCATGACGTCATCATACCCGGCGAAGAAGGGTGTGAAGGATTCATATTTGAGGTATTCGGCATACGTGAATGGCTCCTGCTTCATTATGCGCAGGGCCGCCTGCAAATCCCCGAAGGTGGCGGGGGGGCGCTGCAAGTGGCAGCGCATTGCAAGCCTCGTAAGAACGACGTCTATTATGGGATTTTCCTTGTCAAAGCGGCGTGCGCCTTTCTGAGTTGCAACTATGTTCCTAAAGGCGCGCTCAAGCATCTCCTGATTGTATGACCATAGGGTATGGCAGAGCCCGAATTTTTGGTGCTCAATATATATGGCTGCATTTTGCGCGTCTATGTAAATGTCAGTTATGTTTTTGTGGTCAAGCGCAAGGTTTTCAATTGGCGAGCCAATGCCCACTGTCCAGCTTGCGGCCTCCCTGCCCATGGAAAGGGCGGTTTGGGGGTCAAGGGCTATTCCGGTTTCAACGGCTGCGTTTAGAAAATGGCGGCGGAATTCACGCATCTTCTCGTCATAAATTGTTGTGAAGTCCACGTTCTGGTGGATTGCCTTCAGCTCAACCATTATTGCATCGCGCATGAGGGTGGCAAGCGGCGGGCTAAGATTTTCTATAACCTCGTTTTTTTGCACGTACAAAAGCGAGTCCTGCCCCTCCACTTCATAGACTTCTGCGCTTACCCCGAATTCAAGAGGGTAGCTGCCGCCCTCCACAAGAGTTGCGTTTTGCGGCACGGACTTTACAAATGACTGCGAGTAGGGCATTGATTTGAGGCCCAGGATTGAGAGGAAGGTGTGGCGAAGGTCGTCATGTTTTAGCGAGAGCTGGTAGAGGCGCGTTTTTGTATAAGCGTCGTGTATTCCCTCAACCCACGCCATAAAATCATGGTGGCCCTGCTCAAATATGGAGCGCTGGGGCGTTGGCTCGGAATAATCCTTGAGCACTGCGGCTGCGCGCCTTGGGTTTTGGAACATGAATTCGTAGAACTCTTTGAGGAGGTTTTTGCGCTTTATGCACTGCTCGTCCTCTTCGTGGCCATATATTTTTTTATTGAGCATTAGCGCCTCAACCTGGCGCACAACGCCTACGTATTCAAGGAAAATTTTGGAGGTTTGCTCGTCAAGCCCGACCATGGATTCCTCTTCATACCGCATGGTTTTCCACGGCTTTTGCAAAGTGGCGATTGTATGAAAATGGGAGTCTATGCAGGCGTTTGTTCCAAGGCCAAGCCCGCAGGTGAGGCAGTCCATGCTAAGGCGGTTTCCATGATAGTAGGGGCGGCATCCCATGTGCAAAGGCACTCATGCTTGCTTTTTATACATAACTCTGCGCGTGTTTTGGGACTACGCTTTTATTGGGCAGTGCACATTGAATGTCCATGTCCCTTGAGCAGATTATAAATGACTATTTCATAAGCCCTATTTGGAGCAAGACGGGCTACAATTTCATAAACACCGCCACTTACGCGATAATCGCGCTTGCTGCAATTTATTTTATTTACCGCGAGTTTGTGCAGAAGAAAAAGCTTGAGATGAACAGGCAGTTCTGGGCAGGCGCCCTTGCGTGGGTTCTTTTCGGCTCTTCCCTGAGGGTGATAACCGACTCGGTGGATTCGGGCATTCTTGCAAAAACCGCCGCAAGCTCGCAGAATATTATTGCGCGGATTATTTATCCCAAAATTTTGGAATTGGGCGCTTTTCAGTACGGAATTCTCACGGTCAGCCCCGGAATATATATTGTGGTTGCCGCCCTCTTTCTGCTCTGTGTTTACATTGAGAGAAAAATAAAAATTAATTATTGGGCCGCCGGCGCGGGACTTGTTTTGGCGGCGGTTAATTTCGTGATTTTAAGCCCCACTTGGAGGTTTTTGGAGTATGGGGGGCTTGTAATTCTGGTTGCCGCTATTGCGGGCTTTGGAGGCGCATGGCTTTTAGGCATGAGAAAGATTGAGCTCTCGCTTGTGGTGTTTGCACACGCGCTTGACGGGGCCGCCACGTGGATTTCAATAGATGTTTTCGGGCCGGCTGTTGGGATAGGGTATTTTGAGCAGCACTGGCTCTCAGGCATTATTGGGGGCTTTAGCCCCCTGGGCTACGGGGCTTTCTTTTTGCTAAAGGTGGGTTTTGCGCTTGCTGCGGCAAAGCTTATTGAGGGGGAGACAGAGGGGGGGTTGAAAATGCTTGCGCT
>JAZDKV010000113.1:0-12707 GCA_043802645.1 Microcaldota archaeon
TGGCGGCATAATCCCATGCAGCGCTTATTCTCTCGGCGTTGCTCTTGCTGATGTCCTCAAGAATTGCCTTGGAATCCTTAGACTCAACTCCTGAACTGCCTGCAAAACCCCTTTGAGCAAACATTAACGCACCCGATTGCACTAATATGGCAGACTATAAAAACTATTGCCGGGGATTAACGAGGGGGCTATTTTGCCTGAAGGCATTGGCGGGTTTGCCGGCTGCAGGGGGGGCTGCGTTGCAAGTTATTTTGCCCGCATGCTTGGGGCATGATTGCGGATGTGTTTGCGCCCTTAACGCCTTCTTATTTGGAGAGCATGAGGCTATATTCCATGCATTTTGAGCCGAGGGATTCCTCCGGGGAGCCGGGAATGAAGTAGCCAGAGTCCTTGTATTTTAGCTCCATATTCTTGAGCAGCATGAGAGAGTAGGCGTATTTGGATACTTTCTCTGTTTGGCCGGTGGGCATTATGCCTTTTTCCGGGGAGATGGTGTCCGGGTCGTGCCTGTGCAGGGTAAGATAATTGTAGAGCAATTTTAGAAATGCGAGAGTCTGGCCAACTTTAACCTCGGAGGGGGCGGCGCTTTCCTTGCCGTCCAGCATGGCGGAAATGCCGCTGGTGATTTTGAGCCCTTCTATTATGAGCTCAAAGTTGGAGGCTATTCTTGCCATTAGCGCGTCTGACATTTGCTTTCCTACAAAAGTTCCGAAAAGGCCCAAACTTACAAGGGAGTCAAAGGCGCTTGCCTCAATTTTCGGCTCCCATCCAAGCATGCCCACGAGGGCAGAGCCTACTCTTTCAAGCTCCTGCCCGCTTGGGTATTTGAGGCCCCCAAGCGCCCTTATGGATGTTGCGCGCACTTCTATGGAAGGGGAATTTTGGGCAAGGTAGAGAAGAGAATCTACGGCGGACTGGCGCACACCTGCAAGAAGTTCTATGGCGCCGGAGTCGCCAAGGCAGCTTATTGCCCCCGATAGTGTGGAGGAAAATTCGGACAGCCATGCCTGCGCCTCGCTTTTTGTTTTTGGCTGCGTGCCTGCGGGGGCTGCCGCCTGCTCGCCTTTTGCTATGCGTGTGTAGTAGGCAAATTCATTTATGGCGGACGCCCCGGCAAACTCCGTTGCGGTTTGGGCTATCCTTGAAATTTGTGGCTCTGCATCTGCCGCTCTTGCCTCTTGCAGCTTTGCAAAAACCGCTTGCCTTGCTTCTGCATGGGAGGAGGAGGCTTGCAGGGCGGTTGCTGCAAAATACCTGCATTCTGCACCGAGGGCGGGCTCGTCGCTTGCATCTATTCCGAGGGCAGAGTTGGCGCTTGCGCCCTCAAATTTGCTTTTGTCCGAGGTTGCAAAAGGGATTCTTGCCGTCCCACCTTTTACAAAGAGGGCGGCGTCTATTATCATGGCCGCCCATTGCGAGGATTCTTCGGGCTCTTTTAGGGCGGATGCAAAATCCGCAAGCTTGAGGGCTGCAAGCTTTCTCTCAACAAAAGTTGAGGGCGTGCCGTCCGGCTGCATTCCGAACATTATGGATTGCAGTTCGGAGGGGAGAATTTGGCTAATTCCGCCTTGAATTTCTTGCTCCTGCGCGCGTGTTTGCTTTTTTGTTTTTTCTTCCGGCGTTTGTATGTTTGTTTCTTGCCGTTGTTTGGTTTTCTGATTTTGAAGTTGCGCAGAATTTTTCTGTTCTTGCTCTTTGGCTTTTTGGTTTTGCTGCGTGGTTTGGGCTTGCGTATCTTGCTTCTGCTCCTGCTGCTGCGTATTTTGGTTTTGCTGCATACTTTGCGCTTTCTGCTCCTCTTGAGCCTTGCCGGTTTTTTTCGGTATAGAGGACATTGCGGCATCGGGCTGTTGGCCGAAAATTGATTGGGCTGCATCATCGTTTGCCCATGAAAGAGTCTCGACCGACTTTGCTATAAGTTCGTGGTATTCGGCGGTTTCATCAGATGAGAGCCAGCCGTTTACGGTTTTGGCAATCTCTGCCTGTATTTTGGGGAAATTTTCTGCCGCCTCGTATGCGTTCTGGAGCATTTTTGAAAATCTCTGGGGCTCTTTTGTAATTGAGAGGTATTTTCCGCTTTGCAGGTTTTTGAAAAAGAGGCCTGCGAGGAGAGTGTCAAAGACTGCGGAGCGCACCTCTTGCTCGGAGCCTTCGCTTAGCACTATATCGCGAATTGATTTTGCTGCCTTATACCGCTCATCAAAAGTTTTTGCGCCAAAGAGGGGGCCGGTAAGCTCCTCAACCCTGTCTGCTACTGAAAGTTTTTCTTGCGCGGGGGCTTGCCTAAGAAGGAAAGCAAACATCAGTTTCCACCATCTGTTTTCTTCGGGATAGAATTAAGGAGGCCGGATTTGAGCGCCGGGCTTGGAGAGATTTTCTGGCCCAGCTCGTTCATCCCTTCGCCCTGTATCGGGGTTGCGGTCCAGTTGAGGCTTGTGCCCCCGTTGCTTGTTCCGGAGACTGTAAAAACAGGCTCATTATTGTATTGGAGGATATATTTTGGCTCAAGGATTGTTGAGCCGGGAGCGGGGACTGCTTCCAGGGGAATATCAACCCCATTTTCATATGAGATGTGCCAGCTTGAGAGGAAGTTTAGGATGCTTGCACCCTTCTCCTTGAATTCTCTTGAACTTGTGTCAAGGGTTGCGGAGTAAAACACTTGGCCGTATTTATACTTATAGGAGAGCTCGTCGGGATTAAGAGCCTGCCCGCCTTTGTTGGTCTTTGTGTGGCGTATAAAGCCGGAATAGTTTTCATCGCCCAGCATTGAGCCTGTGTTAACCACGATGACGGAGGTGGCATTGTTCTTATTTGGCGGGTTGTAGGAGCGGACGCTGCCGACTGTTTTTGCAGTCTGGGGGTCAATTAGTTCGGTTACTGTCCAGTAGCTAGTAGGAGGTTTTTTGGATGTTTCAAGTTTGAGCTCATTCCCGTCCTTCCCTACAAGGTAATAAGTGCTGTTTTCCCCACTGTCATTTGTTCCTATGAATGCAACGGCCGCGGGGAGATCGCTTGCCGTGGAAATGTTTGGCATAAGCTCCGGCTTGTCAAGTTTTGTGCCATCAGGGGCGCGCGTGCGATACACTGGCATTGAGCCGGGGGGCATGGAGCCGCCTTTCACTCCGACGTAGAAGACTCCGGTGGTGCTGTTGAAATCTATTCCTATGGGTTTCCCATTCTTGTCTTTCACGTAGTTTATATCCGAGGAGACAGTTATCGTGTCCCCCATCCTTGTGCTTGGGGGCATGACGCTCTGGGAATACCAGAAAAGCTCCCCGCCGCCTATGCGCTCAAGGGTGAACTTGCTGTTTCGGGTGTCCAAAACATCTATTGTCCAGCCCGCGCACTTTTTTTGCATCTGCTCGGAGATGGCATTTGGGAAAATTTTGCTGTAGCTGTCGCCGGCAAGCTGCTTCGCATCTTTGTTTTGGATGGATGCGCGCAGGTAGGCATAATAGGTGTCGGTCCTGCTTGTGAGCATATCAAAGGTGAACATGTCCACGCTTTGTGTTGCCGTGGAGGTTTGGGACTGTGCGGTTATCGTGTCTTTGGTGAGATATTTTGCCTTGGAAGTTTCGAGGGCATTTGTAGGGCGCAAGCCTTTCACATTCAGGGCCACAGAGCCTCCATTCACAGTAGTTGTTTGCGATACCAGCTTTCCGGGCTCTAGAGGGTCATTGGGGGAGAAGACTGCCATGATGCTATTTACTTCCGGGCTTGAGGTGACGTCTTTGTTTTGCTGGCCGTTGTTTACTCTTGTCTGCAGAAAGAGCTGGTAGTTGAGGAAGGCGTTGGCATCATCTTTGTTAAAAAGTGCAGGGGGCGTTGTTTTGGCGACGAGCTTTTGCGGCACGTGTGCACTCACTCCGGTGAAACGGTTGTCGTCCAGGTAATTTTTTGTGGCGTAATCTTCTTTTTCCGTAACTACGTTTTTTTTGATGGTTTTCTTGCGCTCACTGAGAAACTCCTGAAACTCCCGCCTGGGGATTTCGTCTTCTCCGCTCTTATCGATCAGGTAGTAGAACGGAGTGTAGCTTTCAGCCAGGGCATCCCTGTCGGATGCAAAATCCGAGGCGGCCTTGTCAACATAACCGCTGGTGCTTGCCTTTCGGTAAACCTTTGTAAGAATTTTAAACAGGGCATCGTATGAGTCCTGAAATTCATTGCTGAGGGTTCTGCTGGCCTTCCGTTTTGCATACTCGGCCTGCACATATGCGGCAAAATTATTTATTGAGAATTCTTCGTCAAAATCCGAGATTGGCGGCTGGTTTGTGAAAGTGCAGACGGATACCACATCATCCCCCATCAACTTTTTGGCGGAGGCCGAAATTGGTTCGATTGCGGTGTTCGTATAGTTTACTCCAAGTATGTTCTGATTTTCAAGGGCTGCGAGGACCTGTTTGTCCCAGCCGGGCATGCCAGGCTTTTCGGATATGATAAGATCTCCGGGCAGAGGGACCTCGCAAGTTCTCCGGCTTGCCGCACAAAGTTCGATTTCGGACTGCACGAGAAGGGAATAGAGGCTTGCAAGCCCGCTTGCGTCTTCCCATTTAAATGCGCCGGAATTGGAATTTTTGCTTACCGCCTCAAGAAAGGGTATAAGGACGTAGTTTTTGATTATCTCCTTGTTTGCAATGGTGTTTCTTGCATCCATTATGTAGGAGATTTCTGCCCCCAGCTTGGAGTATCGGCCGGTTCCGCTGGTTTTGTTGTCTGTAGATAGGCCAAGATTCTCGTTAATTTCACCGGCTAACGTTTTGCAAAGCTTTTTTGTCAAATCGCTAACGCTTACATCCGAATTTTTCAGGCTGGGGGGAAGGAATTCTCGCAATCCCTGGACTGCGTAGCTGCCATCTGCTAATTTGAGATTTAGAAGGTCTGCAAGAAAATTCGGCTTGTTGTATAGGGAGCTCGACTCCAATGTGCCCACATTGCCGATTAGTTTTGTTGCAAGGCCATCCACGCTGTTCTCGCCCGGCACTAGGTTTCCGGCAGAATCTTTTGAAAGAGTTACAAAACTGCACATTGCCCTGATTTGAGCCTCGCTTGCGCCCCAGACTTTTCCTGCATCTATGATGTCATAGACTAGAGTCCTGATTGAATTTTTTGCTATTTCCTCCGCGCTTGAAATCCAATGTGGAGTATATATTGAATTGAGTTTTGCCTCGTGCGGAAATTTAACCCAGTCCGATTCCGCATCTTCTAGGGCAGGAGGGAATGAAGTGGCGCTCTTGGACTCCGCAAAATTGAAGCCGGGAAGGAAGGTGGAGGGGTTTTTTGAAAATTCGACAAGGGCGCGCATGCCGATGTAGAGGTAGTTTACGAATTCGGAGAGCGAGCCGCACGTATCCGCGTTTATTGCGCCGCTTGCCATATTTGCGTCCGGAGAGAGTTTTTGGCAGGAGAGAAGAATTTCTGCAGTCTGCGGATTTTCCTTGCAGAATTTTCGGATTTTGCCCACAAGATCTCTTATTTGCATAGAAAGCTTGTCGGAGAGCGCAGCGTCCGCCGCCATTTTTGCGGACTGCAAATCCTCGCTTGCTTTTTTCCACTGCAGAAGAAGGAGGGACAAACCCGGCACATTTTCCACTGCAGAAATTTGAACTTTTGTCTGCTGGAGATTTGGGGAGAAATAGCCGAAGTAGAGGAAATTTATTCCGTTTTTTGCGCGCTCAAAGAACGGGGTGCCCTTGCTTGAACCAGAGGTGTCTTCGCTTAGGCCGAAAAATTCTGCGTATGTGGGGATTGATGCCAAAACATGAATTGTTTCAGCACGGTTTTTGTATGCGTTTGCCTTCTTGGGCTCAAACTTCATATTGTCTTCAAGCCAGCCACGATAATCGGCGGCGCTAAGGCTGCTTAGATACCCAACTACCATTTCTATGGTGGGATAGGAATTGTACAACTTTTGCTGATTTTCGCAGTAGGATGTGACCGCGTATTTGAAATAATCAGCAAGGCTCTTTTGCATGTCCTTTATGTCTACGGAATAGCCCAACTGGTCCGGACCTTGGCTTTGGCCCTGGCGCCCGAATGCACGTGCAGACATCATACCATGACCCCGGATTATTTTTTATTCTCATCCTCAAGAATTATGGGCTCCTTGAGGATGGTCGGCTCTTTCTTTTTGGATTTTTTCGTTGTCTTTTTCTTTTTTGAATCTTGTGGGGCTGGCGCTACTTGAGGTGGATTTGCATTTTGCTCTGTGCCCGGCTGCGCTGCTTGCTCTTGCTTGTTTTCAGGTTTTGCTTTGGTTTTGCCTGTTTGCTCTTTTGCGCCCGAATGCGTTGTTTGGGTTTGCTGTTTGGTTTGGCTGCCGGTTTGGCTTTGAGTGTTATCCGGCTGCGCTGTTTGCCCTTGGCCTTCTTCTTCGCTGTTTTGCCCCTGCCGCTCTTTTGGCCGTTTTATTATCAGCTGCGGCTGCTGCCCGTTTGAAGGCTGGGTTTGCGGCTGAAGGGGAGGAATTTGCATTTCGGGAGTGAGGTCGCGTATTTTGCGGTAGTTGAAATCGTTGCGCGGGTATTCGGTTTGGGGTATGTCTTTTGGCTCGCCCTTGTATGTTTTGAAGCCTCCGATTGGGATTTGAAGGCCCATATGAAAGCCTGCGGTGTAGAATTTGTTTCCGGAGGGCAGTATGGTGGTGCCCCAGTTGAAATCCCCGCCTATGGATGCACCG
The DNA here is from genome assembly GCA_043802645.1 of Microcaldota archaeon. Classification (GTDB taxonomy): domain Archaea; phylum Micrarchaeota; class Micrarchaeia; order Anstonellales; family Anstonellaceae; genus 1-14-0-10-45-29. Next base: position 6,677 of record JAZDKV010000113.1, read on the forward strand.
GGGAGGCCTGGAAATGCGTATGTTGCCTGAAGGTCCGCCCCGTAGTTTGGGTTTAGGGTTCCCACAGGGCCGGCTCGCGCGAAGGAGCCGCTTATCCCGGCTTTTATGTCCAGATTGCGCACGAAGATGTCCGAGGCAACGTAATTTGCAAAGCCGCCGATTTCGTTTGCCTTAAAGGCTGAAACGGAGCCCTGAAAGTTTGCCCCGGCAGTTATTATGCTATTTGCACTAAGGGCAAAGTTATGCTTGAGATATACCTCAAGGTTTGCCGGAATCATCCAGTTCTGGGAAAATTGGGGCAGGTCTGCCATTGTTTTTCTGAACACTTCTTTTGCATGCCCGCCGGAGATGGTTGCGGAGGCTACTGCTGCCGCAAGGGCGGGGGGTATTGGATAGACAGTGAAGACTCCGCTTATATCAAGGAAGCCGGGAATTTTTTGCTCAAATTCAAACTCGGCGCGCACCATGCCCGCCATCTGGCTTGCAAAGGTGAGGGGGTCTTTGCTTGAATAGGTGTTTTTTGCAGTTGCATAGTCCATGAAGGAGAAGCTGCTGTCTGTTGCCACCCCTCCCTTGTATTTTGGGTCTTGGGAGACGTGGGAGTAGAGGGCATTGTATGCAGCCCATGCACGGCCCCCTGTGGCTATGTCGTAATTTGCTGGGTCGGCAGGGTTGCAAAAGTGCATAATTTCGTTGCAGATGCCGGAGGCATAGGCATCATTATAGTGGCCAAATAATTGCTTGAGGGACACGGCTGCGGAATATATTTTTCCGGGCGGGGCATCGCGCGCTGATGCAGGCTTTGCAAATTCCGCGCCGATTTGAGAGAGCTGCTGGTTTATTGATGCATTGTAGGAGTAATACTGGCGGCCTGTAGGGAGTATGTCGTAGTAATCCGCGATAAGCCGTATTGCCCCGAGGGGAAAAGCGGAGGAGCTTTCTTTTTTGTAGAGGTCTAACACCGCATTTATTCCGTAGGCGTTTACGTTGTCAAATTGCGCGGTTGCCCCCATTCCTTGTGGCTTAAAGGATGGGTTGAAAATGCCGCCCGTGCCAAGGAGGCTTGGGCTTGCAGTCAGCTGTAGCATGCCCGTATCCCCAAATTGCATTCCCAGAGTCATGCCCTGATGCCTGAATGCCCGGCTTAGTTCCACAAGAGAGTTGCACGAGTACGACCAGAAGGCGTTTGCAGAGCGGCTGTCCGGCAGGATATAGTTTATAGGGGCAGATATCATTTTGGACTCTGAGGTCGTTATCTCATCTTCCAGCCACGAGGGGGCGTTGCCCCCGAGTGCCTGCTTTGCGCGCAGGAGCGCGCCCAGCCTGATTGTCCATTTAAGTAGTTCTGCATCTATGGGGCTCCACGCATTTATTTTTTCATAGCTGTCAAGAAAATCGCCAGGAGTTCCCTTAAGAACCGGATCAGAGGCTATTTCATTGGCAAGGTTCTCGGTCAGGTATTCTTTTATGAATGTGTCCATTGAGCCGGAGATGCAGGAATCAAAGCTTCTTCGGTTAAAGCCGCTGCCAAGATTGTCCCCGAAGTTGTCCCGCAGTATGGTTCCAATAAGGTCCCATGACATAGCGTCATATTGGCTTGGCGCCCTATCTTTGAGATAAGTGAGGCGCCTGTCAGTTATTGCATCATCGTAGCGCTTTAGGCCGAAAATGCCGTAATAGAGGTCTTTTATTGCCGCGGCGGAAATGTTTCTGCGGTTAAGTATTTCTGCTTCGCCAAGCTTTGCGTCCTTGCCGAGGTTTGTGCCAAGGGTTGAGAATGCCTTCTGGTCAGTGGTTCTAAAATCAGGGTTGGCAGTCAGGCCTACTCTTGCGAAGAGGCCGAAATAGGGGTCCCTGTCTTTTTCCTCAATTATGCGGGGTGCCGAGGATTGCATCTGGCTGCCCATTTCATAGAGGAGAAGCGAGCCGGCACTTGGGTCGTATATTGAGCGCGGGACGTATATTTTTGAGCTGAAACTGTTGGCTTCTTTTTCAGTTTTTACTGAAAAGGGGTCGCGTATTTCAACTACGTAGTCCGTGTGGCCAGGGAAATGTTTCACTTGCACACCTTCTTGGACATACATGTCGGTGCCGGGGTTTGCGCTTTTTGCCATTTTTGCAAGCTGCTCTTTGAATTGCCCCTCGTTTTCGCGCACGAGGGAGGTTGCCTCGTTTATGCGCACCACCCAGAGGATTCGCGCATATCCAGTGTTGGGGTCGTCAAAGCCTGCGTCCTTTCCCATTACCGGCACTGAATTCTCTTTGTCCACCAAGTATTGCATGTCAAGGATTGGAAGTTGGGAGGGGGGGAGAAAATCAGAGCCTCTGCCCACATAGTCCATGGCGTAATTCATGGCTATAAGGCCGGGAACGCTTTTGAGAGGCAGCCAGTTGGAGTCGTCGCTGACTCCGTTTACCCACGCCTCAAGCCCGCGGGTTGAGGAATTTGCGCTGCCGTCTTCGTGGTTTGTGCCAAACTGGCGGGCAACCGCGTATTTGACCGTGAATTCCCCGAGAAGCAGCTGCGCCTCAAGGATGCTTTTCTTAAGCTCTGGGTTCGAGTCCATCTTGCGGGCGAATGCTTTGTCCAGTTCCGCCGAATAATCAGAGGCCTCAAGCTGCTTGAGGTTTATGCCTATGTTCTGTAGTATGCCTTCTGTAAGGGCACATATTTTGTCAAGCTCGGCTATTGCAGTGTCCAAAGACTGCCCCAGACCGACCCCATAAACCACGGCGGCCTGGCGAAGGGCAGATAATTTTGAATTGAAATTTTCATCGGCTATTTTTGTCCCTTTGCCGGGATATTGCGCGCCTGCGCCATCTTCGTTTGAGAATGCGTCTTTTGCAGTTTGAGCATGAAGGCGCATCTGCCGGGCAAGAATTGCTATGCCATATATGGAATCCCAGTATGTGGAATTGTAGTAGATGGACGCGCTTGAGGGGAGGCCTAAGTATTTGCCGCTCGCTTCGGAGTTTTCTTCTGCGAGGGAGATGTTTCTAATGAGAATCCTCTGCTGCGCAAGCATTCTGTCAGAAGTGATGTCCTCACTTGACTTTTTTTTGCCAGGGGAGGAGTAGAGAGAGTATAAGTCCTTGTCAGGGACCGCATCGTTGCTCGCATAGCCCACTATCTGAAAGCCGTCCATTAGGGAGCCTACACCGTCAGAAATTGTTTTTAGCACGTCTGGGAGGACCTGCTCTTTTGAATAGACGAGCGGGATTTGCTTTTTTGCAAAATCAAAAAGCCCCTGCGCGCGCGGGTTGCCTTCGTATTTCGCGCGTATGCGCGTCTCAAGCAAATTGGTGGCAGAGTCTATTTTGGCCTCGTCAAAAAGGGAGGGCCACCCGGCATTTTTGCATATGCTGGAGGTGATCTCAAGGCCCGCCATGAAAGATTGGATTAACTGTTCATCCTGCTTTTTGCCAAGGTGAAAATGCGGCGCCACGTCCCTTGAGACGAATTTGTTCTCCCAGCGGGTGTTGAGGACTTCTGCCCCGCTTGCGGAGTGTGCCTTAATTGAGAAATTGAGCGCGGTCGGGATTGTTTCGCCGTTTTTGGTTTCTATAGGGATTAAAGCAGACTGCCAGAACTGGTTTTCAGAGCTGTTTTTTATTTGCGCGGCAATTATCTCGGAGGTGGATGAGGTGAGACTGGTTCTGGAGGCGTTTGAGAGCGAGGAGAGGTGGGATTTGTACAACTCCCACTGGGTTGGAATGTCGTCAACGACCTGCCCGGTTTTTTCCGAGGGTGCGTTAGGCTTTTCTTTGCCGGAACGGGACATGAACATGGGTGTTCTAAGCAAGGCAAGATTTAAAAGAAAAGCTAAGAGAAACGACGAATGGGCCCCTTAGGCGCCGGCAACTAGGAGAAACGGCGGAAGGAATCCCCAAGCATTGTTATGCCGGGAAGCTGCTGGCCGCAGAGAAATTCCACGAGGGCTTTTCCGGAGAGGGACACGTAACCGAATTTTGAATGGGGAATTGAAAACTCTTCAAGGGCAGAAAGGGTATGGCCGCCGCCTACGAGGGAGAAAGCGGGGGAGTTTGCAACTGAGAGCAGAATTTCTTTTGTGCCGTGTGAAAATTCATCCTTTTCATAGACCCCCATGGGGCCGTTTAGGACGATTGAGCCTGCCAAGCTTATTTGTTTCTTGAAATCGGCGATTGTTTTCTCGCCTATGTCAAGGATTGGAAATTGCGAGGGGAGGGCTTGGGCCGAGATTGTTTTTGCCCCGGAATTTGCCGCGACGACTACATCTTGGGGAATGAGGAGGCTTTTTGAGAATTTTTTGTAGAATTGGCAAATTTTTTCAAAATCTTTTAGGGAGCCGGAAGTTTGCAGGAATTCCTCGGAGGGCGTTCCGAGTTTTTTTCCGGACGCCATGAGCATGAGGTTTCCCATCGCCCCGCCGCAGATGGCAAAATCCGCCTTTTTAGAGATTATCCACTCCTCAAGAATCGGGAGGGAATCGGCGGGCTTTGCGCCGCCAAGGATTAGAAGGGAGGGGCGCTTGGGATTTTCAAGGTGAGTGAGGGCTTCAAGCTCTGCCTGCATCACCGGGCCGGCAACTGCAGGGCAGTTTGTAAATCCGACTACAGATGCCTGCGCGCGGTGCGAGACGGAGAAGGCATCCAGAACGAATATCTCGCAGAGGGGAGAGAGGTTTTGCACAAGCTCGGATTTTTGGGTTTTTTCAAACTCTATTTCTGATTTTAGAAATCGCACATTTTGCAAAAGAAGGGCTTCGCCGGGTTTTAGGGCTTTTATTGCATATTTGGCTTTTTTGCCAGCGACGTCATCTATGAATTTGAGGGGGATTTTTGATTTTGAGCATTTTTCAAGCTGGCGCGCAAGAAGCTTTGAGTGCTGCTCAAGAGAGATAAAATCGTCTTTGCCCTCCCGCCCCTCGTGGGCAAGAATTACGGTTTTTGCGCCCATTTGGGAGAGCTTGTAGATTGTTTTTGCGTGCTCTACCATGCGCGGGCTTGGCTGGACTTTTCCATCTTCTACCGGGCAGTTTAGGTCTGCGCGCACGAAAACGGTTTTATTTTTGATTTCAACGTCTTGCAAAGTGAGAAATTCCATAGATGCACCTTTTTGGCGGATGAGGCTTTCTCAACATGAACATTTAATTTGTTTTCAGTAGTAAGGGGCATAAGAATAAGCTTATGAGAAAACGGCAGTTTCGTTGCGGGTGGGAAAATGAAGGTTGCAATAAATGGTTTTGGAAGAATCGGGCGGGTAATTGTGCGCGCGGCGATTGCAAACGGCACGCTTGGAAAGAAATTTGATTTGGTTGCCATAAACGACCCCGGAGGGGCGGCAGTTGCGGCCCAGCTTCTAAAGTACGATTCAGTGCACGGTGTTTTGGAGCAGCAGATAAAGAGCGGGGAGGGATGGATTTCAATTGACGGATACAAAATAGCGGTTGCCTCCGAGAGGGAGCCGGAAAAATTGCCTTGGGGGAAAATGGGAGTGAATACGGTTCTTGAGTGCACGGGGATATTTAGGGACCGCGAAGGGGCCTCAAAGCATTTTGCAGCGGGTGCAAAGAAAGTGGTTGTGTCTGCGCCTTGCAAAAATGGGGGAGCTGACATTACGGTTGTGATGGGAGTAAATGATGACAGATACGACAAGGCAAAACACAATATTATTTCAAATGCCTCTTGCACGACAAACTCTCTTGCGCCGGTTTGCAAGCTCATGCATGACAATTTCAGGATTAAGGAGGGCTTCATGACGACTTGCCATGCTTACACAAATGACCAGAGGGTGCTGGATGTTTACCATAAGGATGCGAGGCGGGCTAGGGCTGCGGCGATAAATATCATACCCACAAGCACCGGGGCGGCGGCTGCAATTGGGGAAGTTATACCCGATTTGCAGGGCAGGCTGGACGGAATGTCTTTGCGCGTGCCAATACCTTGCGGCTCAATTACGGACATGAGCTTTGTGGTGGAGAAGAAGGCAGATGTGAAAAGCCTGAATGCGATTTTTGAGGAGGCTTCCAAGAAGAGGATGAAAGGGATA
>JAZDKV010000114.1:0-6569 GCA_043802645.1 Microcaldota archaeon
CCTCATAAATTTCATCAGTATCACCTGAAATACCCTAACAACAAATGGAGCTAATATAAAGGTAGCGATTTTCAGGAAAAAGATGAACCGCCGTCCCCTCCGAAGAATTTGAATGCGAGTATTGCGCCCACTATCAGAATCACTATTGCAAAGATGTAAATCTGGTCTATTTGCAGGGAGAAGTTTCCTTTCGGGGAATACTCAAGCAGCTGGATTTTCCCCTGCCCGCGAAGCTCCTTTATCAGTATGTCGCCTTTCTGGCCCATGCGCACAAAATAGTTCGCTTCAAGCCCGGAGATGAATTTCTCCTCGTCGGCGGAGAGCAGGTGCTTTATTTTTACCACGGTAATTTTATCCACGCTGGTAAGGGGTATGCGCAGGATTATCGGGCGGTTGTTTATGTTAAAGCCAAGTGTCCCGGCGACCCAGCCATGCCCCTCAAAGGTAAGGATAAACGCCTTTTCCTGCGAGGAGTAGGCGATGCCCGAGAGCTCCACCGAGGAAGTGTCGTTGTAAAACGACGTGCCGACGGAGCTGAACGTTATGGAGTCTATGTTGTCCATAAGCTGCGTGTCCTCCCCGTAGCTTATTGTTACTGCAACGCTTGGTATAGTCCCGCCTACAATCGCGCTTGAGGCATCAAGCGGTATGCTGATTGTCGTTATGGAATTTGGATCCATGAGAACCTGCGAGGACTGGGTGGAGCCTGCCCCCGGAACTGTTGCCCCGGCGCCCACCGCGGCAAAATCTCCGGTATTTTTGATGCGCAGCTCAAAAAGTTTTGATGGGACATTGTAGGTAAGGTTGATTACCTGCAGGGAAATTGTGGGGGCCGGAAGCGGGATTATCACAAGCGGAAGCGGCTGCGTTGAGCCCCTGTATCCCTCCCCGAATTTTACAAAAAAGGAGACGTCCGGGCTCTGCTCGCGAAGCTTGTTGACCCCCTCCACTATGTCCCCGTCCCCGGAGAATACTATGCCGGTTTTTATGGTTGAGTTTGAGATGAACTCGCTAAGCTGGGCCGGGACGTCCGAGCGGCCCACAAGCACGATTGGATAATTGGCATCAACCATTGACTTCTCAAAGGTGCGCCCGGAAACAAACATCGCCTGCTCGCTGGGCCTTATTGAGAGAAAGTCTGAAACTATTTCCACGTTGTTGGAATAGCGGCTGCCTGTGTCTATTACCCGCCTGTTTGGAAGAAGGGCAAGCTGCTCCTCCCCTATCTGGCTTGCTATCGGCCCGTAGATAAGCACCTGGGAATACCCTCGCGACGCCACGCCTTCAACGGTCTTGGAATAATCCGCGGCGGGGTCAATGAAGAATATGGGGGCGCCCCGCAGTGCGGCGTATGAGGATACGGAAAGCGCATCCTGCCCGTACTGGCGCCCAACGATTATTGCGAGGTTTTTTGGAAGCCGGTCGGCAACCCATGATTGAATGCTATCCGGGGCATATGCCTCAAGTTTTTTGATTCCTGAGTCAAGAAGAAGGGCCTTCATGTTTGGAAGGACCGGCTTTTTCCCCTCAAGGTATATGATCTGCTCTGATGGGTCAAGGGTATAATATTTTGAGACAAAGACCGACTGGTTCGGGGTAAGGGAGAAGACGTAGGAGTAGTTGTTGTATTTTGCATAAGCCGCGCCGCTTATTATGTCAGAATACTCCTGGGAATTTAGCAACAGAGTTGTGGAGAAAACGAAATGCACCAGAATAAATGCCCCAAAGAGCAAGAGCAGGCCATTTTTCATTCAATTACCCCAAGTGTAGAACAATTCAACAAAAACGGCAAACTTTAAATGGCTATTATCAAAAAGGAATTTGATGAGAATTGCTTTCTTTAGCGACACGTATTATCCGGCGGTTGACGGAGTAGTGCGCGCGATGGAGATTTACAAGAAAAGCCTTGAGGCTGCCGGGCATGAGGTTCGGGTTTTTGCGCCGGCGCCAAGGGAGCGGGAGAAGAAAGTCTCCGGGGCATCTTATTGCAGGTCCGTGGAATTTTTCCCCTATCCCCAGTATCGGGTTCCATTAAGCCTCTCCCCGTGCGTAAAGGAGGCTTGCGATTTTAAGCCGGACATGATACACTGCCACGCGATGGCGGCTATGGCTCTTGGGGCAAAGGAGGCGGCAAAAAAAACAGGTGCCCCGCTCATAGGAACTTTTCATACGATGCTCCCGCGCGCAGGCCATTATATATCCGGCTACGAGGGAGTCCAGATGTGGTTTTCAAACGCGTGCTGGAAATATTTGCAATGGCTTTATGGAAGCGGGTTTTCCCAAATCACCTGCCCCTCGGCGCACGTGCAAAAGGAAATTTCAAAATACGGGATAAAGGCAAAAGTCCTTCCAAATCCGGTTGATGTAGAGAAGTTTTCTGGCGCAAAAATAGAGCAGGAAGCAAGGGCGTTTTTTGGCTCTCCTGCGGTACTCTTTCTTGGGAGGGTTGCCAAGGAGAAGAACATAGACTTCCTTCTTGAGGTTGCGGCGCTGGAGGAGTTTAGGGGGCTTGGGGCGCGCCTGCTCATTGCGGGAGAGGGGCCGTATAAAAAGGCGCTTGAGAAAAAAGCAAAAAAGATGGGGCTTGAGGGGCTTGTGTATTTTGCCGGAAAAGTTGATGAGAGGCTTCTTCCGTCATTTTATTCCCTTGCAAAGTGCAGCGTTTTCCCCTCTTTTTTTGAGACGCAGGGGCTGGCCGCACTTGAATCCATGGCGTGCGCAACTCCGGTGGTGGCGATTAAGGGGACTGCAATTTGCGAATTTGTTGAGGATGGAAAAAACGGCTGCGTGTGCGCCCCGGATGCGCATGATGCCCTGAGGGCGATTTCGAAGTGCATGGAATCAAAGGAAAAAATGGGGGCTAATGCAAAGAAAACGGCGCAGAAATATTCGGCTAAAAAATGCACGCAAAAGCTTCTTGAAGTTTACAAGGGTGCGCTTGCAAAGAAAAAATAAGGTGCGGGAAAAAATATTTGGCAAAAAAGGCTTGCGGGCAAAAAACAAATTGCGTGAAAATGCCGGGCAAAAAACAAAAAGGCGGTTTGCAGAAAATGCGCTGCAAATTCTATGAAGAGTACCGGCTTCTTAGCGTTTTTATTATTTTTGAAAACTCATCAAGGGTGAAAAGCCTTACTCGTTTGCTCCCCACGTTCATCTTGAGCACAAGGTATGAGGAGGATGAGGATAATTTGTTTTTGAAGCGCTCAAGCTCTTCCTGGTCCTCAAACAAAATCCATGTGTGTGAGATGTTTGCACTTTGAAGCGCGCGCGATATTGTCGCCTCATCCCCCTCGCCCAGATATATCTGGAAATAGTATTCGCTGCGGCCTATGAGGGCTTTCACGTCGCACCCGTTTATCGCCCTCAGTTTTGAAAATTTTATCGCGTTGTTTACAAAGACGTCGCGCATGAACCTGTAGGTGCACATGAGCCTGATGCTAAAGCCGGACGAGGATTCCCATGATTTTAGGGCCCAGAATCCGCTGTAAGTGCCGGTAAGCCCCCGCCCCTCAAGCTTTTGCAGCAGGCGCTCAAGATTGTAATCGCCTATGATTACCGGGCGGCCCTCAATTAGCACTTTGCGCAGGCCGCCTTTTAGCTCCTCAAGGGAGAGGGGCATCATCTGCCAGTGGAAATCCTTGTTTACCTGCTCAAAGACAGAGAGGATTTTTTCCTGCGAGAGGGGGATTTTGGTTGAGCTTTGCGGGGGGAAATCCGGAACGTCAAGGGAGAATTTTTCCTTCTCCGGCCTGCGCAGGTAGAAGCCGGCGCCAAACACAAGGGCGGCGACTATTGCAAGCACTATGACCTCCGGGCGCTCCCATACGTTTGTTGCAAGGAAATATTCCAGGGTTTTTTTCTGGGTGTAGCCCGAGCCGAAATCAAATACAAACGTGTAATTTCCCTTCTTGAGTTCTATTGCGGGGGAATAGCTGATTGAGCCTGCATTGCTGTATTGGCGCACTGCCGCCTTTGGCTGCCCCTCAAGGGAGACGGAAACGTAAGGGACTGCTATCTGCCTTCCCGCGGAATAGAAAGTCGCGTTGAAGACCCCTTCCTTGAAAGAGTAGCTTGGGCGGGAATTGCTATCCTCAAACTTGATGTCAAGGCCGGCCATTTCCACGCGGGTTGCGGCGTATATCTTGCCTGAATTGTCCACTACCCGCAGGATGTACTCGCCGGGGTTCTGGCTGAATTGCACCGGCGCGGAGCGGGTTATTTGCGTGTTTGTCTTTCCCTGCTCTACAGGAATTTGCGCCGCCGCCGAGGCGTTTTTTGAGAGCTCAAAATATAGCTTCTCCTCCCCCGGCTGCGGCTCTTTGAGGTCAATTATCACGGTTTTTCTCCCGCCGCCAAGGTATTGGGGAGTGAGGGCCGGGCTGTCCAGATAGAGCTTCCCTGCAGCCTCGGGGTAGGAGGCCCAGTCTATGAAAAACTGGCGCGAATTGTTGTTGTAATCAAAAATTGTAAAGGTTGAGCGCAGGTATCCAACGCCATCTTTTGTGGGCTCAAAGAAGAAAGTGTTTCTGTATATTCTTGAATCGCTTATGGATGATTGCGTGTAGTTTAGGCTTGCAAAGCTTGGGCGGTATGGCTCGGTTGTGATAAGGCGGACCACATCATCGGCCGCGGCGGCTCCGTCGCCTACCCACCCCCCGTCAAGGGATTCGGGAAGGAAAAGAATATAGCCGGAATTTCTGCGGACCACGCTTATGCTCCCCCAGAGAGTGGCGGCCTTTGAATTCTTGTTATACGCGCTATAGAACGGGGACTGCAGCCTAAAGCCCTCAGTTGACTGCAGATGCGCATCCCGCGCAAATTCTATTGCCGTTTTTGCATAAAGCTGCGAATCGGCTTTTATCAAATCCCCGTTTGGCTTCATTACTTGCTGGTCAAAGGGCTGCCCCATGTATATTACGGATATTCCGCGCGAGGCAAGATCGGAGATGGAGGGGAAGGAGCCGTCTTGTGAGCCGAGCAATTTTTCAGGGAGGTAGCCTGTGGGGATTACAAGAGTGCTGCCTCCCTCAAGAGTCTTCAAGTCCTCAATCCGGGCGTCTGTAACCTGCCAGCCTTTTTCGGAGAGTTCAGCGTCAAATTTTTTGCGGAATTCAAAATAAGTGTCCGCCCCGTCCCGCTGGTATTGCAGAAAGAATACCTGGTTTGAAGGGGGATTTGAGTATAGCTTGGAATTTATGGTTGCATTCTTTGCCCCGTTTGAGAGAAAATCAAGCACGAAATATGCCTGCGATCTCCCGTCCCCCTGCGGCCCGTAGGTAAGAAAGCCGGCTTTGTATATTTGGGCGCCAAACGTGGCGTTAAACACCGTTGATTGGGGCGGGGGCTGGCCCAAGCCGGAGGAGCCGGCAATTAAAATTGCAAAGAATGCGATTGCCAAAAGTATTAGTGCAAATGCGGCAGCCGCCCAGATGGCAAGTTTGTTGAAAGGCAGCTCAACCGCGGCCGTATCTTTTGCGCCGGGCGCCCCCTGCCCGCCCTTCTTCTTTTTTGGGGGCGGTTTTGGGGTGAGCATCTCCATGATGTAGGCAAGCGGGTTTGCAGCCTTCTTCTTTACGCTAAAATGTTTTGTGGGGGTATATCGCTTGCGCTGCATGAACGAGTATGTGTTGCGCTTTACGCGCAATGAGGAGAGTGCGTCCTGTGCTTTGTCCTCGGGCATTGTAGGTTCACTTCCGGTTCTCAAGATAGCCCTCGCTTATCAGGTTGTTGAGAACTTGCTCCACGCGCGCCTCGGAAACGTTGTGCACGGATGCAAATTCAGAGAGGTTTATCTCGCCGTTATGCTCTTCTATCCAGTTCTGGATTTTTACTGCCAGCACCGAGTCGGAATATTTCTGCAGCCCGGAAAGTTTTAGCTCAAGCTCCTGCACCTTGTTCTTGAGGGCATAATTGTCCGAGGTGAGCTCGCGGTTTGAGTTCTCAAGCGAGCCTATGCGCTTTTGCACCTTTTCATAGTCCCCGGCCATGTTGTCATATTTTGAGAAAAGGCTCTGGTAGTCCGTTGAGACGTATTCGTTCATGTCTGAGATGACGGTCTCAAGCATCTGGTAGAGGTATTTCATGTCCACTTCATAGTCGCGCGTGAGAAGGGTGAGCACGTTGAGGGAGTATTTTACCATGTCAAGCTTTCTCACTTTTGAGGAAATGTTTGGAAGCTGGGAGTAAAGCACGTCAATGGCATCTGCCCGAAGGTATAGGATGGAGAAGACATACGGGTTTTTTGATATGTCGCGCGACTCCACGTTGAGGGCAAGCACAAGGCTGGGGTCGGAGGCATCCGGGCAGACGCGCAAAAAAGATAGCTGGCGCAGCGATTGCGCCAGTGCCTGTGCCGAGGAGATGCGCCGGGCGGGGATTCTAAACCCTTTTACCTCGGGCTTTGCCGGCGGGGGGCTTTTTTTGCTCGTCTCTCCTATTCCAAGCGGCATTTTCTAGCGCCTCTTTTTTCCATGCGCCTTTGCATGGTGTTTTTTTTCTGCCGAAATTTTTGAATGGGAAGTTTTATGGGCAGCGGCTGTGCGCGCTGCCGGATTGGCAGCGGTTTTTTC
>JAZDKV010000115.1:0-5272 GCA_043802645.1 Microcaldota archaeon
CGAAAGGATTAATAATAAGTTCAATCTTACTTATACATGGTGAGTAAGATGGACACACCTGAAACGATTGAAACCATTACCGTATCTTCCCGGGGCCAGATTGTCATCCCCGAAGCCGTGAGGCGGAACATGAGAATCAAGCAGGGGGCCAAGCTGGTCATGGTGCAGGAGAACGAGCGCATCGTCCTGCAGACCGAGGAATCGTTCCTGAACCGCCTTCGCCTGGCGCAGGAGCGGGACGGTTGGCGCTCCCTCTCCTCGAAGTCCATGGCCAAAGTCTGGGATAATCCAAAGGATGATAAGACATGGAGCAATTACTGAACCCGTGCCGGCGCGACATCGTGCTGGTGCCTTTTCCCTTTTCGGACCAGTCTGGCAGCAAGCGCCGGCCCGCGCTCATTGTCTCGTCGGATAAGTTCAATGCCAAATCGGAAGATGTGGTGGCGCTGGCGATTACCTCTTTTTGCGATGGCGAGCCCTACGAAATCGCTATAAAAGCCGAGGACTGGAAAGACGGGCTTTATTCGGAGAGCTATGTCAAGGCATGGGCGATTGGCGCCATAGACAAGGGCCTGGTGATTAAGCGGATTGGAAGGCTGGCTCCGGCGAGATATGAAGAAGCGGTTGGAAAGATGAGGGAGATAATAGGATAAGAAAGGCCAGAAGCATAGACTTGCTGACACCACGACGCGCATATGCGCAGGGTATTCCAGTTTTTCGGCGCAGAAAAGACCGGAACCACCTAGAGCCCATACCGCCAGGGGCCGAGCGGCTGGCTTGGCGCAGCTCAAACTGCGCCGCGCAGGCCTGTGGATGACGGCGACGGATGCCATTCATCAGATGGATAAAGTCCGGGCATTGGTTGCTGGTGGCAAGGTGCTGCGGCTCACCGGCGAGAGCGAGGAGATACGAAAAATCGTGTCAGCCGTTGAAGGGCCGTGTTGAAATCAGGTCAATTTGCGAAACTTGGGTTTTATAGATACATTTATATATTTAGATTACCACATATATAACAGGTGGTATGATGGTTCAGATACAGAACTGGGGAACAAAATACATTTCAAATACTGATGCAAAAAAAGTTTTTTCGGCTTATAGAAAGGGATATGGCTACGATGAATTTAGAAGGCTCACCACAATTGTGGCAGATAAAACTGGTCGGGGAAACCTCCCAATCAGCGTCATTGAAGAGAAGGCTCTAGAGGTTTGGCAGAAAATTTCGATAGATGGCGAAAACAAGCCCACGAATGCAAAGAAATTTGGATATATAACCGGCTTTGCGGCTACTGCGCTATTTACAGCTCCGATAGTCGTGCCGATTGTAAAGTATATACAGTATCATGACACTTATAGGGGCATAGATGCCTCGGAAGTTGGTTACTTCGCAGTCCTTGTAAGCGCAGCATACGGAGTATATAAGGCAGCCAGAACTCTTGCGTCAAGTTGGAGGGCGGAGATGGAAAACGCCCGCGGAAGATTTGCATTTGGGCTTGAGCAGAAAATCCTTGAAGTGCTGCCCAAGCAGTAAGTTTTCTTTTTTAATTTTCTTCTTTTTCTAAATTTTCAACCCGGAAATCCAGTGGAAAACACCCCTTTCCTCTCTTTTTAAACTCCTGCCGGAGTTCCATCTTTGCTAAATCCGCCCATAGGATTTTTAGCGGAGTTGAAGAATATGGAAGAAGAAAATTTCGGCTCGGGCGTGATGCCGGAAAGTGAGAGCGCCCAAGCGGAGCAGGCGGCCCAGGCCATTCAGGGTGGGCGCCAGCCTGATTTCAGGGTTGTGCAGCCCGAGTATGATATAAGGGAGGGAAAGACTGTTTTTCACGATGTGGGGGCTATCTGGAGAAATGTCTCCCAGAAGACCGGGAAGGAATTTTACAGCCTCAAAATTGGTAAATTGCGGCTTTTAGTGTTTGAAAACCGCAAGTTGGAGCAATAAGGTTAATTGGTTATAAGGTGGTATAGATATGGCAAGAAAAAGCGAGGAAACCGTTATGGTCATGGAAGAAGATGAACCGAAGCCTGCAAAGGCAGTTACCCTTGAGGATTTGCCAGGGATTGGCACAGTTACCGCTGAGAAGCTAAGAAAGGCAGGCTATGCTGATTTTGAGAAAATAGCTGCAGCCTCCCCCTACGAGCTTGAAGAGGTCGCGGACTTGGGGATTGAGACTGCAAAGAAGGCTATCGCGGCTGCAAGGGATTCCCTTGAGATGGGGTATGAGACCGCAGACAACATTTTAGAGAGAAGAAAATCCATAAGGCGTATTTCCACCGGCTCAAAAGCCCTTGACGAGCTTATAGGCGGGGGCGTGGAGAGCATGGCGATTACAGAAGCATACGGAAAATTCTCATCCGGAAAAAGTCAACTGGGTTTCCAGCTCGCCCTCAACGTGCAAAAGCCCCTTGAGCAGGGGGGAGTAGGAGAGGACTCGGGAGTACTTTTCATAGACAGTGAGAGCACTTTTCGCCCGGAGAGGATAAAGCAGCTTGCCGAAGTGTCCGGGCTTGACCCGGAGAGGGTGCTCAAAAATATCCACGTGGCAAAGGCGATTAACTCGGACCACCAGATGATTTTGGTGGACAAAGCCGAGGAGATGGTCCGCGCGCACAACATAAAGCTTGTGATAGTGGATTCACTCACCTCGCATTTTCGCTCCGATTATGTGGGCAGGGGCGCACTTGGGGAGAGGCAGCAGAAACTCAACAAGCACATACACCAGCTGCAAAAATTGGCTGACCAGTTCAACATAGCCATTTACATCACAAATCAGGTAATGGACAATCCTGGGCTTATGTTCGGCGACCCTACAACCCCTGTCGGGGGCCACGTGCTTGCGCACGCAGCCACTTACCGCCTCTACTTTAGAAAAGGCAAAGAGGAGAAGAGGATTGCAAGGCTTATTGACTCGCCCTCCCTGCCTGAAGGGGAGTGCATTTTCAAGGTAAAGCCGGACGGAGTTGGGGATTAACCCTTCCCCTTTCTTTTTTTCTTTTGCGCTTGTTTTTTTAATTTGCCATTGCAAATGGGGCTTGGCGATTGGTATGATGTCAATTAAATGCACTAAATGCAATGAGGAGATAGACGATTTTAAGCAAATGGTCCAGATTATAGAGGATGCCGGCTACACTGCCACTTACTGCGGCAAATGCGGGGAAGATGTAAGGGAAAAAATGAGGGAGAGGGACGAATCAATCCTCTAGGGAGATTGAACGCCCCAAAGCCTTCACCCTTGGTTGATTGCAGCCGGCAAACTATTTATGGCCCGTAAAAATAGTCCATGCTGTTGTATTGCCCGGATGTGCCGCATTTTTCATCATCGGACGAATCAGTGGAAATCCTATATCCTGAAACTGGCTTGCCCGAAATTGCAGCTATGCCCTCGTTTTTGGGCAATTTCTTTTCTATAATTCTCCCAACAACCCAGTCTTTGCCGGGGCTTTTTGCAAATGAGCCAACCCTAATTCCCTTTTCTGCGCCGTCTGAATTTGTTTGGTTTCCGTCCTGTTTTCCAATAATTTTTTTCATAATTTTCACCTCATATTTTTTTGAAAGTTTTCAAAAACAAAGGGGGCACGCTAAGGTGCGAGAATATGAGGCCCCGTTCATTGCCGGCTACTTAGGGCCTAAACTGGCGGGGTAAAAAAGAAGGCGTGGAGCAGGCTGGGCAAAATAGAGCGCACACAGATATTTTGGAATATGAATTTTGCTTCCATTCTCACAGCCTGCTGATTATCTTGTCAAGTATCTTTACAAGCAGTATGGCGATTATGGACACTATCACAAAGCCCTTTGGCTCAAATTTGTGCCCGCCCATGTTGGTATTGGAGGTTACTCCAAGAATTCCCGCCTGGGATTGGGGCTGTGCGATAGTCTGCTGTGCCATGATACCACTTTAGATAAACTTGTTTATAAAAACTGCGTGCCCAGAAGGTGCCCCGTTTGGGGGCAGTTTCAGGCTGCACGCCGATAAAAACCAAAAAAAATGAAAAATGGAAATCACACGATGGGGCGGGGGGAGCTTTGCGTAAGCCTCCAGACGCTCATGTGCGATACTCCATAACGCTTTGCAATTTCACGGATTGAGACAAACTCACTCCAATACACCCTTAGTATCTGGGAGCGGATTTCAACTGAAATTGCAGAGGCGCGCTTTTTGGCGCGCCCAAATTCCGTGGCCTGCGTTCGTTGCCCACTAGGCAGGCTTTCAGTGGTTTTGCCACCCGAGGGGGAAATGACAAATAAACCCGTATTTTTTATTATAGCGCATGGATTCCGTTGAGCCTAGCCCGCTTGAGGGCATCAAGGGCATCTCAGCTGATTCGGGTCTTTGAAGTTTTGCCATTTCGCTCTCCTCCACCACTACCCTCAGGGGGCACACATGATGGATAATATGGATGGAAAAAAGGTTCTATAAAAAGCCTTGTAACAGGGCGGGGAAAAAGCCTGTGGCACAAGAGGCCTGCGGGGGAAAAGCCGGTGGGGAAAAGCCTGTGGCACAAGAGGCCTGCGGGGGAAAAGCCGGTGGGGAAAAGCCTGTGGCACAAGAGGCCTGCGGGGGAAAAGCCTCAGAGAAAAAAAGCTGCGGCATAAAAAAAACTGCCAACTATTTTGAGAGCAGTTTTTTTGCAAGCCTCCCTACAGGCTCCCTCTGCTCTGCGGGGCAAATGGCAAGAAGGGTTGCCCTCTGCACGGCAGCCGCCTCAAGGGAGGATGAGATGGAAGAAATAACGCTTAGCTTTTTTGCCCCATTTCCTTCAGTTATGCGAATATCCGCCTGCGACTTGAAATTTGAGGGCAGGTCTGCAAGGGCTTTTGGGAATTTTTTTCGCAGGTCCGCCTCAAAATCCCCGGACTTTGCATAATCCCGCGCACTCTCGCTAAGCTTCCCCCACTCAAAGACCGCTGCCCGCTTGTACATGCGCCGCCCGTTTATTGCGCGGATATATTCGGAGCAGGAAGGAATTTTTGCAAGGCGCTCAAGAAGAGAATTGTCCCCCTCCTGCGCCAATGAGGCGGCAGCCTCTCCTCCCTCAAGCGCCAAAGATAGAGCGCTCTGGAGCATTTTTCTTGATATGCGCACGGCGTGGTGATAATACACGGCATGGAACATGGAAAAGCGGGCAAGAATGACTGACTCTGCAGCCTCAAGGCCGCCTTTGCCTATTTGAATCTGCGAGGATTTGTAATGTATCTTTGCGATTATTCGCCCCCAGTCTATTACTCCATATGCCACGCCGGTATAGTGGGCATCGCGCAGAAGGTAGTCAAGCC
>JAZDKV010000116.1:0-9074 GCA_043802645.1 Microcaldota archaeon
GGCTAATGGCGGCGCGGCAGCGCCGCGCGCCGCTGCTGGACATATTTATTTTTGCAGAATAAGAAATATGCGCCCTTCATCCACCGCCTGAAGGCGGCTTGCCTGCTGGCTGGTTTTCGGGCGCATCTAGTTTAATAAAAAAAATTATTTCTTGCGTGTCTTCACGATTTTGACTTTTGTGGGCGTAAGAAGTATCTTGTCCTCGTCAATGCGTGCTATGTCCCCGTTTATCTTGTGTATGTGCGCCTTGATGTTGTCAACAATCATCTTCAGTTTTGCCGTATTTCGCTTCATCCCTGAAACGTTTAGCAAAACGAGGTTTTTCTGCTTGAGCTCCTCAAGCACTACGCTCACATCGGATTCTGATTCAAGCGATATGGGCTTTACATA
This sequence comes from Microcaldota archaeon, assembly GCA_043802645.1. Lineage (GTDB taxonomy): Archaea > Micrarchaeota > Micrarchaeia > Anstonellales > Anstonellaceae > 1-14-0-10-45-29. Next base: position 391 of record JAZDKV010000116.1, read on the forward strand.
AAAGTCGGCTGCCTCATGAAGAACGTCCACGCTCTCCATGTCCACGGAGTCCATGTACTCCTCAATATTGTCCACATCCTGGTCCTTGGAAATGCCAAGAGATTTGGACAGGTCGTCAAAAATGCCCATCGTTCCACCTCTAAAATTTTGCGCATGTGAATATGCCGCTTAGTAGCATTTTATCCAGTGTCTTCTTATAAAGCTTTGTGAGAGCAAAGCTTTTTCAAACTCTTTAAGCCTATGAAAGCTTATGCCTTCCTTTGACGAGATTTTATCTTCTCCTTCGGTATTTGAGAAAAGAAATGTGCTCTCGCCGCACTTCGTGCCGGACGTTCTCCCCTTTAGGGAAAAGGAGGTTGAGAAGGTCATGGTGGCAGTAGCCCCTGCCCTTGCCGAGGAGCGGCCAAGAAATCTGTTCATTTACGGCAAAACCGGCACCGGAAAGACCTGCACCGTGCGAATGGTAATGCGCGAGTTTACCCAGAAAAAGCCGGACGCCCCGACTGTTTACATAAATTGCCGCATGTACAACTCAAGGTATAGGGTAATACAAAAGATTGCAAAAGAATTCATACCTGAGCTTGACAAATCCGGCTTTGGCCTCTCCCATTTTTATGAAAAGCTCATAGAATACGCGCAAGGTGGGGCAAGAAGAGTGATAGTCACCCTTGACGAGGTTGACATGGTAAAGGATTTGGACGAGCTAATCTACACGCTCACAAGGATGAACGATGAAATTAACGCCGGCTCCATAACCATCGTAGGCATAACAAACCGCCTCTCCTTCAAGGATGCCCTTGACCCGAGGAGCAAATCATCCCTCTGCGAGACCGAGATGGTCTTTACCCCATATACGCCCATACAGCTGCGCGCGATTTTGGAACAGAGGGTTCATGATGGCTTCAAAGAGGGCATGGTGCACGAGTCCGCGATAAATTTGGCGGCCGCAATTGCGGCTCAGGAGACCGGAGATGCAAGATATGCCCTAAAGCTGCTGCTCAAAGCCGGAGAATATGCCGACGAGAAGAAGATAGGGGTTCTAACAGACAAGGAAGTGGAGCAGGCAAGGCGCAACGTGGACGTGGATTTGGCTACCGAGACCATAGCCACCCTGCCGACCCACCAGCAGATTGTTCTCTTATCGGTATGCAACCTCGCACTGCGGGATGGAAATTACAGGAGGCTCACAAACGGCGAGCAGGCGGAGAAGACTCTCATGTCAGGGGAAGTTTACGAGGAATATTCAAAGGTGTGCAGGCAGTTTAGAAAGCCAAAACGCTCTGCAAGGTGGTATAGAGAATACCTAAACGATTTGGAGATGCTCGGCCTTATTACCACCCTTGAATCCGGAAGGGGCATGAGGGGGCACACAAGGCTTATTCGCCCCGGGTATGAGCCGGAGCAGATGAGAAGCATAATACTTGCGCAGAAGGGGCTCAAGAGCTCCCCGTTTGCCGCCCCCACGCAGTCAAAGCTCTCCGGAGCAACACAGGGATAAAATGGATGCGATAATTCAGTTTTTGTTTGAGGCGGGGCAGCTAAAGCATGTTGAGAGAAGCGGCTGGAAGACAGTCAGCGCTCCCCACGAATCGGTTGCCGAGCACGTATATAGAACGTGCATTGTGGGATATGTGCTTGCAAAGGAGGCCGGCCTGAACAAAGAGGAGGAGCTGCTTGTGGTAAAATCCTGCCTTTTCCATGACTTGCACGAGGCCAGAATTGGAGATTTGCACAGAGTGGCAAAAAACTACGTGAAGGTGGATGAGAAGAGGTGCGAGCAGGAGCAGAGGGAAAATCTTCCTAAGGAGATGAAAGAGGAGCTGGCAGAATGCTTAAACCTGCCAAAAAAGCTTGCGGATTTGGCCCATGATGCGGACAAGATTGAGTGCGCGATTGCCGCGAAAGAGTATGTGGATAGGGGATTCAAAGTCGGCACGTGGATAACAAACACAAAAAAGGTTCTGCGCACAAAAGAGGGGAAAAAGCTTCTTGAAGAAGTTGAAAAATCTGATTCTATAAAATGGATAGTTGAGTGCAAGAAAAAAATTGATGAACAAGAAAAATAGGGGAAAAATTATTCTACCCTGTCCATTATCTCCAAAGCCTTCTTGACAGACATTCCCTCCCGGATGCCCATCTCCTCCGCCCACGCGGTCATTCCCTTTATTTTTGAGTTGTAAAGCTCGTCAAAAGAATTTACCCCACACACAAAGGCAGCTATGTCCCCCAAATGCTCGGCGGAAGCCCTGTCAAGATAGGAACAGGCCACATACCCTTTTTTTGCCTTAAGGATTAGAAGAGGCATGTTCCCAAGTTCAAAGAGTAGCCCCTGATACTCCCGCCCCTCAAATACTAATGTCTTCTCCGCCAACAGATCACCCCTAACTGCTGCCTAAGGCCCCGCAGGGTGCAATCCCCGCTTATAAGCCCCCAACTTTTTATGAAAATAAACTAAAATCTCTCTCTAGAACCCCAGTTTGATTCCCGGTCCTGCTCTCCCCATCTGTCCTTGCGCCTCTGCAGCATCTCGGCCTTTTTCGCAAAAAGGTGCCTGTGCTTGCCGCAGGAAATGCAATAGTGCATCTCGCGCCTCAATGAGGTCCTCACGTCGTTTAGCTTCTCCTCCTCCGTATCGCCTTTGAATTCAGTGGAGTAGGTTGTTATCTTGTCCATTGTGAGCGCCTTGTCTCGCGGAACTGACCTCCCGCATGAATCGCAAGTTACTAATCTGCTTCTGCCTCTTGGCTTTCCTCCCATGAATATCACCTGACTTTTATTGCGTAGAGCCCCGGGGTCTTAAATCCCATCTTCTCGGCAATTTCAGACCTTCCTGCATCAAATATCAGGACCGAGGAATTATACCTGTCCGAGAACTCTCTCTGCTTTGCCTCCTCGGTGTGGAGATATGGGTCATCATCCGGATAAATCCTGTGAGTTTCCTTGTCAACTTTTGCCATGAATATCACTTTTGCTCTTTTGCCTTTTTCTCTTTCTTCGCCTCTTTTTTCTCCTCTTTCTTCTCGGGCTCTGCAGAGGGGGCTTTCTTGTCCTCTTTCTCAACCCACTCGTCTTTTCCAAGGCCCAATGGGCGCATGGAAAGCCCTATTTTCGTGTCCGAGAGGTTCTGCTTCATGGAAACGGTAGTTACTTTTGCGTATACAGTGTCTCCCTTCTTTAGGGATTTTTTGGATTCCTTGCCGCTAAAGGCTGCGGACTTCTTGTTGTAATTTAGAAAGTCGTTTGTTATCTGCGAGAGGTGGATGAGCCCCTCAATCGGGCCAAGCCCTACAAAAGCTCCAAACTCTACAATTTCTGAAACGCTTGCCTCCACCACTTCATTTACCTGCGGGTGGTAGGCTAGGGCTGAGAATTCAACATCATAGTATGCTGCGCCATCCGAGGGTATTACGGTTCCATCGCCTATGGGCTTTACATCCCATACAGAGAGGACAATTCCGGAATCCTTGTCCATTCTGCGCTCGTATTTCTCGCGCAAAATTTGCGTGAGGCCGGATGAAAGTTCCATTGAAAAGTTCTGCGCGGGCAGGCGTACCCTGTCCTGAACTGTTATCACATTGTACATTGCTGATCACCATGGCGTTGCAAAAAAGAAAAACGCATGGGAGTATTATGGATAATAATGTTTAAAAGACAGGACTATGGATTACGAGGTAAAGAGTAGAGAAAATTAGATTTCAATGGCCATCTCATCTTCTGCTGCCCCGCTATTTTCAAAAATTTCTTTTGCATTTTTTTCCGCCTTTCTCCTAAGCTCCATGCTCGTATATTTTTGCGCCGCGAAGTGCGATAGTATGAGGCGCTTGCAGCCTGCCTTTTTGGCAGCTTTTGCAGCCTCGTGCGGGTTTAGGTGCGGCCAGTCCGCGGGCACCGCCTCTCCGGGAAGCATTGAGCACTCGGTGATGAGAACGTCCGCCCCTTTTGATAAATTTACCAGATTTTCGCAGGGGCCGGTGTCCGTGCAGTAGGAAATTATTTTTGTTTTTTCGCCCTCGTTTATTTCAAGCCGATATCCCCAGCAAGGGTCCGCGTGCACAAGGGGGCCTGCGATTATTTTGTATTCGTCTATTTTGTTCTCGCCCTCATGAAGCTCGTGTATTGAGAGCTCAAAGCCCTGCTTTTTTAGAAGCGAGTATGGGGCGGTGAAAGGGCGGTTTACAAGAGTGTTGAGAATTTTTGTTGTGCCCGGCTGGCCAAAAATTCTAAACTTGTTTTTCATCAGCATGAATTTGGGCTGTATGTGCAGGCCGATTGTATGGTCTAGGTGGAAGTGGGAGAGAAAAATGTCTATGGGCTTCTCGTCTTTTACATAATTGTTGAGGCGGTGGATTCCGTCCCCCGCGTCAAATACTATATATCTGGAGGGAGTCTGGACCAGAACCGAGACCGTATTTCCGGTCTTTGTGGAATACCAGCCGTTTGTGCCGAGAAAAATTATTTTCATTTTAATCACGTTTGAACTGTCTTGCCCAGTCTTCCGGAGGCACATTGAAGAGTGAAGATATAAGCCCGCCATGTTGAGCTATTGTTTCTTGTTCTGAATGTAAACCAGTAAGCCTGCACTTGGCTACTTCGTCCCGCAAACATACGGGTTGATTGTCAATATTTGAATGCCTTACTAAATCCTGAGGGAATTTAACTTCGAAAAGCACAACCTCCCCAAATGGATACTCTGATTCAATGCAGTTTTTCAATGTGGCTCGGAGTTTTTTGAATTCCCCGCTCATTTGAGAACTTATAAAAATCTTAATTTTTTTTTCACTCAAACTAATCTCCCTCCATCGGCAGCCCTCTCTTAAGCATATGATAGTAGGCAATCATAGGCGCTTCGACAAGGTCGTAATGCCCGCGGCTTACGGGCTTGAGCACTTTAAGTTTAACAAGCCGGCCGAGATACGGAGCCAATATTCCAAGCCTGCTTATATCCGCACTGCGGAAATTTACTTGGTTGCTGCGGCCTATTTTGTAGAATGACACAATATCCTGATCGGAAGCTTCTCTTAACTTATTGTCAAGCCATGGCCTTGCTATATTCAGGGCGGATTTAAGGCGGGATTTCACATGATTAGAATCGATTGGAGCGCCTGTGCGATAACTTGCATTTGCGAGGCATTTGACAAGAAAGGGATATCCCTTAGTAAAATGTTGCACGGCGCCCACACCATCTTCAGTCCAATGCACGTCCGGATTTTCATTTACAGGAATGGACAAAACCTCCCGAGTTTCGTTCAAATCAAAACTGCTTATATTGAAACTGGCTCCGGAGAATATTCTGGCAACCGGAGAATAGTCATCAATCATTCTCTGCTCCAATTCTGTGCCTCCGGCTACCACAAACAAAACTGGAACGGTTTTCTGTTCTTCGACGATAGTTTTAAGCTCCCCGATTGCTTCTGGGGAAAGATAGTCTGCATCATCAAGAGTTACTAAAACAAAGCCTATGCCGTTAAGGCGATTGAGCAAATCCCTCCATTTCTGCCGGGGGCTTTTTTGATGCCATGCCCCATCAAAGTCAATCTTGAAACCCGATACACCCACGGAGCGGATTAAATCCTTAAGACCGGATATCTTCTGCGCAAGAGTTAGCTTTTTGGAAAGATCTTCCAAAAGGCTTTCAGTAATCATCTGGTATAAATCGGAATCGGAGGTTGTTTTTGAAAGGCGGCAGCTTGCCACAAAAACACTTCCATTTGTTTCAATTTCGCCCGACTCGGCGATGCTGATTAGCTTTTTTATAAGTGAGCTTTTTCCCACTCCTCGAAAACCCTGAATAAGAATTCCGCCTGAACGCCGCAAAGCCGAAGCGTTTCCAATCTGCTCGTGGACTGCCTCAAGAATGTGTTTCCTCCCTCCGAACTCGTCGGGTTCTGCAGGAGTGCGCGGGTCATATGGATTTACCATGCTTTATTTAGGTTTATAAAAATTTATAAAAGATTCTAAACCTCGGAGAGGCTGATAAACGTATAAATCAGCTTTGGTTTAATCTCTCCATTTTATTGAGCACCCCATTGAGGGCAAAAATGAAGAGCGCGGAAGGGAGCCCACGACCACCGCGTCAAGCGCATCTGCAAGCTCATGAGTGGTTGGCTTTGCCTCAGGAGTCCTTGCATCGTCAAAGCGCCCGTGGTAGACAAGGCGCGAGTCTGCGTCAAATACAAATGGGTCGGGAGTGCAGGTTGCACCATAAGCTTTTGCAACATCCTGCGTCTCGTCAAATAGATAGTCAAATTTCAAATTGTGCCCATGCGCAAACTCTTTCATCTTCTCATAAGAGTCGTCCGGATAATCGGGGTTGTTGTTTGAATTTATTGCAACAAAAGAGACTTTTTTGGGCGAGTAGGTTGAGTGCAGTTTTTTTAGCACTTCAAGCTTTGCCAAAACATATGGGCAGTGGTTGCACATGAATACCAATACTAGTGCGTTGCCGTCCGTGTAATCATCAAGCCTGTGCATCTTGCCGTCCGTGCCGCTCAATTCAAATTCCGGGGCCTTGTCTCCTATCTTTAATTTCTGGGTTGATTCTACAAGGGACATTTTTACACACCGCTGGCTAAAACGGCCTGAGGGTTCAAAAACCAACCCCCAAATTTTTGGGAAAGTTGCTCAAAAAGTGCAAAAAATCGGCGTGAAAGACAAATACCTTTATATACTTGCGTTACTCTATAAATTGCTACGCGCTTGGGCGTTATTGCACAACGCGTAAGATGATTTTTGTTGGGGTGAGACTTTTTCTTGCCCTAAGCAGGAATGATTTTCATGGGATTAGGGCACCTGTTCTAATCGACTTAGGCGCAATGTTTCCAAAACTTAACGAGTGGGAACATAGAATAGATATGTGGTGCAAAGAACCTTAGAACCAATTCAAAAAAAAGTTTCTAATATGAGTGTACTTAACTCCAGTTGATCCTGCTGGAGGGTGCCGCTATCGGAGTACGATTAAGCCATGCAAGTCGGCTGACACCATGTGTTGGCGGCGTACGGCTGAGTAACGCGTAGTCAATCTGCCCCCGGGACGGGGATACCCTTGGGAAACTGAGGATAACCCCCGATCGCCCATCTATGCTGGAATGCTTGATGGGTTAAATCTTTTAGTGAATTTGAGCTATTGGGCCCGAGGATGAGACTGCGTCTGATTAGGTTGTTGGTGAGGTAACGGCTCACCAAGCCGATAATCAGTAGGGGCAATGGGAGTTGGAGCCCCCAGAAGGGTACTGAGACAAGGACCCTAGTCCTACGGGATGCAGCAGGCGCGAAACCTTTGCAATGCGCGAAAGCGTGACAGGGGAACTCCGAGTGGCAGGGGGCTAATGCTCCCTGTCTTTTGGCCAATCTAAAAAGTTGGCAGAATAAGATCTGGGTAAGACCAGTGCCAGCCGCCGCGGTAATACTGGCAGAGCGAGTGGCATCCACGAATATTGGGTCTAAAGAGTCCGTAGCGGGCTTGTTAAGTCTACTGTGAAATCCGGCTGCTTAACAGTCGGGCGTGCAGTGGATACTGGCAGGCTTGGGAGCGGGGGAGGTCAGGAGTACTTGCGGGGGAGTGGTAAAATACTGTAATCCTGCAAGGACTACCAGTGGCGAAGGCGCCTGACCAAAACGCGTCCGACCGTGAGGGACGAAGGCTAGGAGAACGAATCGGATTAGATACCCGAGTAGCCCTAGCAGTAAATGATGCAGACTGTGGTGTTGCCAAGACTTCGGGTCTTGGCAGTGCTGTAGCGTAGGTGTTAAGTCTGCCACCTGGGGAGTACGGCCGCAAGGTTGAAACTTAAAGGAATTGGCGGGGGAGCACCACAAGGCGTGGATGCTGCGGTTCAATTGGATACAACGCCCGGAACCTTACCCGGGGAGACGGCACAATGATAGCCAGACTGAAGATCTTGCTTGAGGAGCCGAGAGGTGCTGCATGGCCATCGTCAGCTCGTGGTGCGAACTGTCTGGTTAAGTCCAGTAACGAGCGAGACCCTTGCGTACTGTTGCTAATTCTGTCTTCGGATGGGATGCACTCTGTACGGACTGCCCGTGTCAAATGGGAGGAAGGAGGGGGCGACGGTAGGTCAGTATGGCCTGAATCTCTCGGGGCTACACGTGGCATACAATGCTTATCACAATGGGCTGCGACCCCGAAAGGGGGAGCTAATCCCCGAAATATAAGCTCAGTTCGGATTGAGGACTGAAACTCGCCCTCATGAAGCTGGAATGCCTAGTAATCGCATGTCAACATCGTGCGGTGAATACGTCCCCGCTCCTTGCACACACCGCCCGTCAAGTCACCCAAACTGGGTCTTAGTGAGGGAATTTCTTATTGGGATTTTCGAACTAGGATTCGGTGAGGGGGGCTAAGTCGTAACAAGGTATCCGTAGGGGAACCTGCGGATAGATCACCTCCAAAACTCTAACTATTCGCATAGTCAGAGTATGGACAGAAGCGATCAATGAGATCGTTTGCAAGTGCAAAGGAGTAGACTGAAAATGCTCTGGTTTTTGGATGTCCTCGGGTTTACACTAAGATCGCGTGCTTGTATTTTTACAAGACTTAGCGTGAGCCAGAATAGAAAAAAATAAAATTCAGGCGCCGATGCTCTTCGGCGCGGCCGTTTTTGCCGTCATATAGATTATCAGGACTGCCATGGCCGTGAAGAGGAGGAACGGATAAGGCATGCCGG
>JAZDKV010000117.1:0-7528 GCA_043802645.1 Microcaldota archaeon
CCCACGGGGACGACCTGCCGCTAAACGACTGGCTAAACAAATTCACATGGCCGCGCGAGGCAAAAATGTCCCCGGAGGATATCAAAATCGGCGCTATGCTTGCAATATGCGAGATGCTGCACTCTGCAACAACATGTTTTAACGAGCATTATTTCCATATGGGTTCAATAGCGCAGGCGGTTGAGAAGTCTGGAATGCGCGCATGCCTCGGATATTCCATGATTGACCGGGTAAAATTTCAGGACAAAGTGGAATTTGATTTTGAGGGCAAGGGGGAAAAAGAGCTTGAAATCGCTAAAAAGTTTGCAAAAAAATGGAACGGAGGCGCAAGGGGCAGAATAAGCGTGTCCGTCTCCCCCCACTCCGCCCACACCTGCTCAAAAGGGCTTCTTGAGGCTTGCGCAGGGCTTGCCAACGAGCTTGGGTGCATTTTGCACGCCCATGCGGCTGAGACAAAAGAGGAGTTGCGGGTGTGCAAAAAAGCACATGGCTCCACCCCAATAGGGGCCCTCTCAAAATACGGCTGCCTTGGAAATAAAACAGTCCTTGCACACGCAATATATGTGAATGCCGCGGATATCTCGCATCTTTCAAAATCCGGCTCGTCCGTCTGCCTCTGCCCGGTCTCAAACATGAAGCTTGCAAGCGGCTCTGCGCCGCCGGTTGGCAAATTTATTTCAAGCGCAATAAACCTTGCTGTAGGAACCGATGGCGCTGCAAGCAATAACAGCCTGAATCTCTTTGAGTCAATGAAATTCGGGGCTTTAGTGCAAAAGAACATTCACGAAAACCCCGCAGTGGCAAGGGCTGATGATTACCTTCAGATGGGGATGCAGGGGGGCGCGCGGGCCCTCCATCTTGATTGCGGGGAAATAAAGGAGGGAAAGCTTGCAGATATTGCAATGCTTGATTTAGCTTCCCCGAACCTCGCCCCATTTGCAAACAATGCCGGCTGGCTGCTATATGCCGCCGGGCCGCAGAATGTGTTGGATGTAATAATAGATGGCAAATTCATAATGCGCGAGGGAAAAATCCTTACCTTTGACGAGGGGAAAATACTTGCAAGCGCCCAAAAAATAGCCGAGAAATTAAACTAATTTTCTTTTTAAGCCTTGCAATCCATATCCATTTATGTCAAAAGTAAAAGACCCATTCCTGTCAAAATCGGGGCAAATTGAGCTTGCATGGGCAGAAAAAAACATGCCCGTGCTAAAAATTATACGCGCGCGCTTTGAAAAAGAGAAGCCGCTAAAAGGCTTAACTGTCGGCATAGCCCTGCACTTGGAGAAAAAAACAGGAGTCCTTCTAAAAACCCTCGTAGCCGCGGGGGCAAAAGTATACGGCTCATCCTGCAACCCGAACACAACCGACGATTCAGTTGCGGCGGCTCTTGCCGATTACGACCCAAAGAATTTGCAGGTATTTGCATGGGCCGGCCAGACTACCAAGGAATATTACTGGTGCATAGACCAGGTGCTGGATGCAAATCCGGACATAGTAATTGATGACGGAAACGACCTGACCATGCGCATACACGAGAAGCGCCCGCAAGCTTTGCAAAAAATGATTGGCGGCTGCGAGGAGACCACAACCGGAATAGTGCGCCTTCATGCAATGCAAAAAGAGGGCAAATTGAAACTGCCCATAATGGACGTAAATGACGCCCACTCAAAATATTTGCTTGACAACCAATTCGGCACCGCGCAAAGCGTTGCAGATGCCCTTATTCGCGGGCTAAACATCCTCTTGGCCGGAAAAACCGTCGTGGTATATGGATATGGCTGGTGCGGCAAGGGAATAGCCTCCCGCATGCGCGGGCTTGGCGCAAATGTAGTCGTAGTAGAAGTTGAGGGGACTTTAGGCCCGCACGAGCCGGGGCAAAACCGCGCGCTTTGTGCCCTATATGACGGCTACAAGGTGCTAAACCACAAAGAGGCCGCAAAAATCGGGGACATATTCATAACAGCTACGGGGAATAAGCACGTTTTGCGAAAAGAGCATTTTGAGCTCATGAAGGACGGCGCCATAATGTGCAACTCTGGCCACTTTGATATTGAGATAAACCTCAAGGACCTAAAATCCATGAGTTCCGAAGTAAAAACAATAAAAGACAATGTTGAGGAATACTCGCTCAAATCCGCAAAAAAGCTCATCGTGCTCTCCGAAGGCCGCCTTGTGAACCTCTCGCGCCCCATGGGGCAGGGGCACCCGATTGAAATAATGGACGGCTCATTTGCCGTGCAGGCGCTCTCTGTTGAATACCTTGCAAAAAACAAGGGGAAGCTACCTCCCGGAGTAATAAAAGTGCCTGCGGATTTGGACGGGGAAGTCGCAAGGCTTCTTCTAAAAACGCAGGGCATAACCCTTGAGAAGCCAACTAAGGAGCAATTAGACTACGCGAACGAGTGGAAAGAAGGGACATAATCAAAATCTTCTCTTCGTAGTGGTATAAAAGTCATCTATCACTAATAGAAAGCTTTTGGCAAAAGTCACCTATTACTAATAGAAAGCTTTTTATAGAACTTTTGCATTAACAACTCATGGACTTAAAGAGCATAATCAAGGAGCAGAAGCTGGAGCTTGAGAACATTCAGAAAACCGAGCGCATCGTCCCGAGAGAGAGGCTGTCCGACGCAGAAGCCTTCCTCAAGTATCCGAACATCCTTGTAATCACCGGAATCAGGCGCTGCGGCAAGTCCATTTTTTCCTACCTGCTTGAGAAAAAGCACAATTTCGGGTATGTTAATTTTGACGACGAGCGCCTTATCGGGCTCAAAGCCGGCGATTTGGATTTGGTTTTGCAGGCTTTTTACGGGCTATACGGCAATGTAGGCTATATAGTGCTGGACGAGATACAGAACATTTCCGGATGGGAGTTGTTTGCCAACAGGCTAAGGCGCTCAAAACGGGTTATTCTCACAGGCAGCAACTCAAACCTGCTCTCAAGCGAATTGGCAACGCACATTACCGGAAGGTACGTGGACATCTCCCTATTCCCGTTTTCCTTCAGGGAGTATCTGGATTTTGCCGGTTTTGCAGCTTCGACAACCTACACCTCTCAGGAAAAAGCGGCAATAATGGGCCATCTTGAAACTTATCTGCAAAAAGGCGGAATGCCCGAATCCTATAAATTCGGCAGGCAAATTCTCATGAGAACCTACGAGGACATTCTGACAAAGGACGTTGTCGCCAGGCGCAAGATAAAGAAAACCGATGACTTGAAGAAGATGGCAAAATTTCTGATTTCCAACGTTTCCTCGGAAATTACCTACAGCTCGCTGGCAAGGAACATGGGCATAAAACACGTTTCGACCGTTTCAAAGTGGGTGTCTTATCTTGAAGAGTGCTTTCTGCTCTTCAAGCTGGAGCGCTTTGATTTTAGTCTAAAGAAGCAATTCATAGCCCCAAAAAAGATTTATTGTATTGACTCTGGCTTTGTCGATGCCATAGGATTCAAATTCTCCGAAAACAAAGGCAGGATTCTCGAGAACATCGTGGCAATTGAGCTTCAGAGAAGGCGGGAAAAAGACCGTGAACTGGAAATTTATTATTGGAAGGACCATTCGCAGAAAGAAGTGGATTTTGTCCTCAAAAAGGGGCGCAAAATCGTGGAGTTGGTTCAGGCAACGGCAATATCCTCGTCAGACGAGCTAAAAGAGAGGGAAACTGACGCGCTTATCGCCGCGAGCGGGCGGCTTAGGTGCAATTCCCTGTCCATAATAACGCTCAATGTTGAGTCGGAGCTGAAACTAAAAAACAAGAAAGTAAGGCTGATTCCGCTGTGGAAATGGCTGCTTGAATGATTGAGTTTTGGATTCCCTTGAGAATTTTCACCGGAGCAACCGGACTATGCAAATGAGTGGAAGGGGGGCATAAATTATTCCCCGATTTTAACTCTCGTAATCGGGTGAAGATTCCCATCCAAGTTTACATATTTGTAGCTTACCCCAAGCCCCAAGCTTGCGCTCGCAAGCCTTAGAGCGATATCCACGCACCCGGTGGATGCAGGATTTATGATTGGCGTATTCTCAGGCGCATTAAGAAAGGTGGCAGAAACAAGAGCTTTTCCAGCATAAACCGCCTTCCCATCTTCTATCAAGAGGTGTTTTTTATGCCCCTCAAATCCCACCACCTCCCCATTTGGTATTGTGGTGCGTAGCTGCCCGAAATTATCTATATTTATCAGATATCCCACAAGCTTTCCGTTCTCTGCAGGGGCATCCAGCGCTATTTTCACAAGCTCATCTTCCCCTACTTGCCGCCCGAATTCCCCAATTTTAACTCCCTTTGCCAAATGCGCCGCAATGGGCGCAAAAACCGCCTGCCCATGAAACGTCGCCGAATAAGCCCCGTTTAGAAGAGTCTTTGCCCCGTATTCGTCAATTTCAACTGCCTTTTCCACACCCTCCTTTTGGAAGACTATGGACAGGGAACCGTTATCCGGCCCCACAAGCAATTTGCCCTTTTTTGTCCTGACCACAAGCCCCTTTCTTGAGGTGCCAACTCCCGGATCCACAACTGATACGAAAACAGATCCCTCCCCAACATCTATTGCCCCCGTAGCCTCCGCCAAGCGTGCAGCCGCGCACAGTATATTGAAGCGGGGCACATTGTGGTCTATGTCCAAGATGTCTGCCCACGGATGGACGCTCTTGATCGCGGTTTTCATTCTCCACACTGCGCCATCCGGTCCGAAATCGGTAATTATGGAGATTGGTGGTTGTTTTCCAAATATGTTCATTTATCTGCACCTTGTGTTCAGCACCTGTTTTCAGGCTATTCAGAGCCACACAAAGTATTATATATTCCTAAGTTATATAATTTATTAGAAAGAATATTCCCATTGGGAATATAAGAAAAGGGGCATACAAGTGTATTTTCCAACCGGAGAGGACATCAGAAGAAGAAGGGAACTTCTCGGCGTTTCGCAGAAGCAGCTAACCCAAAGGCTCTCCCAGAGGGGCATTTCCATACGTCAGCCGTATCTCTCCAAAATAGAAAGCGAAAAAGCGGAGCCAGCCTACCGCTTAATGCGTGAAATAGTGGCAATTTTGGACGAATACGAGAACGCCCAGTCCGAGCGGCCATTGGCCGGCTTCTACCGCCCAAACCCGAAAGCCGCAAGCCCGCAGGACAAAGTATCCGAAGTTGTGAGAAAAATAAGGAAAAACGGATTTTCCCAGCTGCCGGTATTTGAAAAAGGAAAAAATATAGGCCGCATAACTGATGCAATGGTTTTGGCCGCGGAGAGAAAATACGGCAAGGTGCAGGCCCTCAAAAAAGAAGTGGGGCAAATTATGGGCCCTCCATATCCAATGCTCAACGTGCAAACACCAAAGAGTGAAGCCGATCTCATGGTTGAGAAAATAGGCGCGGTCTTGGTTGAGAAAGAGGGAAAAATAGTCGGCATAGCAACAAGGGAGGACATGTTGGGCTAAGGCAATTTATATTCAACAAAGATTAGGAGGTTTTGTATATGAGCTATCTATTCACGTCAGAATCCGTGTCCGAGGGCCACCCGGACAAGGTCTGCGACAAAATATCCGATGCGATATTGGACGATTTAATCCGCCAGGACCCGCAATCGCACGTTGCAGTGGAAGCCCTTGCCACAACCGGCCTTATTGTAGTTGCCGGGGAAGTCACTACCAAGGGATATGCGGACGTTCAGGGAATAGTGCGAAAAACCCTTGAGGAAATCGGCTACTGCAAGCCTGAATATTTCTTTGACAGCCGCGGCTCGGGAGTTCTGGTCTCCATTCATGAGCAGTCTCCGGACATCGCGCAGGGAGTGAGGGAGGACAACCTTGAGGACATAGGTGCGGGGGACCAGGGAATAATGTTTGGCTATGCATGCGACGAAACTCCGGAGCTTATGCCATTGCCGATTTCTCTTGCAAGCAAATTGGCTCAAAAGCTCACCAACCTGAGAAAGAGCGGGGAGCTTCCATATTTGCGCCCGGACTCAAAAACGCAAATTACGGTGGAATACTCGGATGAACATATTCCCCAGTGCGTAACTACGGTTGTAATAGCCCAGCAGCATGACGAGAAAACATCCAACGGAGAGAAAATTACCCCCGAATTTCTGACAAAAGTTCTTGAGGAAAAAGCAGTTGCCCCTATTCTTGGCAAATACTATGAAAAGGGCAAAACAAAAATAATAGTAAATGGCGCGGGCAGCTGGATTTTAGGCGGCCCTGCAGCAGATACCGGGGTAACCGGGAGAAAAATAATAGTTGACACATACGGCGGCATGGCACCTCATGGGGGCGGCTGCTTTTGTGTAGGGGCAGATTCGCTCGTAAATACCCAGAACGGGCTTGCCCCAATAAAAGAGCTTTCTGCCCTTCCCTCCGGCTCTCTAATCAAAACAGACATCTCCCCAACACCTGTGGGGCAATGGCTTGACAACGGCGAAATGGATGTGCTTGAGATTGAAACAGAAGATGGATATTCTCTTCAAGGCACTCTCAACCAGAATATACGCGTTATAGATAAGCAAGGCAACTATGCATGGCGCCGCCTTGACGCACTAAACCCCTCGGATTCAGTTGCTATCCAGAGAAAAAACCGCATGTTTGGCCAAGGGGATAAAATTGATTTTTCATTTGAGCACAAAATAGGCACCTACAGAAAGAATACATTCTCGCTCCCGGAGAATCTCAGCGAAGATTATGCTTATCTTCTTGGTTTGCTTGTGGGAGATGGCAGGTGCACCACCCGCGACGGGGCGCAAGTATGCGTGTGCGAGCCGGAGATGGAAAAAAACGTCCAAGGGCTGTTCAAACGGCTCTTCGGGAAAGAAGGCAAAATATTCGGGCATTGGGCGTTTTTCTGCGGAGTAGAACTTCGTGCCTATCTTGAAAAGCTCGGCTTGGGCTATTCGCGCTCATGGCAGAAACGCGTGCCAAAAAGTGTTTTCGGCTCCCCAAAACCGGTTGTTGCAGCATTTCTTAGTGGCCTATTTGATACTGATGGCACAGTCAGGCCAACTGGCAGAAACAGCACTTCTGCGGATATAAAATTCACAACAACGTCCAAGGAATTGGCATCGGAGGTTCAGCAACTTCTGCTAAATTTCGGAGTAATAACCCACATCCAAAAAGTGCAAACAACGGGAAAAGAGTCTTTCATAAATGGGCGAAAAATCCGTTCTGCCCGCCCTCTATATCATGTGCGCGTAAAAGGTGCTGAAAGCGCATCTATATTCAGGGCGGAAATAGGATTCAGATTGCCGCGCAAGGAAAAAAGGCTTGTTTCAATACCTTGCAGCGGAAAAAGAAACCGCCTCATAGTCCCAAGCCAGTTTGCGCGCCTCAGGCGTCTATGGGCAAAACTCGGCTCAAAAGAGCACCAAAAAGACCGCGCAAACATAGGCAGGCTGCTTCGCAATCCGGGAAACAAGGGAACTCTGGAACTCACATACGGCAAACTCGCAGAATTTCTGGATGCCTACGAAAGCACTTTCGCGGGGGACCTTGACTTTGAATATCTTCGCACATACTACATTATGTCGCATCACTAC
>JAZDKV010000118.1:0-4861 GCA_043802645.1 Microcaldota archaeon
GTATGAGTAGAAATCAAGGATTCCAAGAAGCGGCTCAAGGGCAGTGTCATCCCGGCCCATGGAGAGGAGCATCTGGCGTATGGAGCCGCCGTTTGATGCGGAGGCTGGAATGGACATGAGCCCTGCTCCGAATTTTGTGAGGCGCAGTTTTGCATAAAATTCCTCGGCGGACTGGGCGGAGAGGAGGCATTTTAGCTGCGCCTTTGTGAGAGTTGCCGCAAGCACGAGGTATGGGGCTATGCTCTCATAGCTTTTGCCCTGCTTTCTTGCAAGAATTATTGTTTTGAGGTTGTGGGCATCCCATCTTGAGAGTATGGCGTCAATTATCGGGCGCGCGGTGGGCGGGGTGAATTTTAGTACCTGGCGAGAATAGTTTGCAAAATTTCTTGAGAGGGCAAGCTCGATTAGCTCCTCGCCCTTGAAGTTTAGGGAAAGCTCCACCAAATCCTTCTTGTAGGGCGTGCGCTCCAAAAGCTCGGCGAGGCTTGAGACAGAGCGGGAGGAAATCATCTCCTCAATTTGGGCGGAGGAGAGCAGGCTTGCGAACATGCCGTGCACGCGCGCATTTGCATACCCGTAGGTGAGCGGCCGAAATGAGAGCCGGCTTGCGATGGAGAGCGCAAATTGCGCTGCGGCGCCGTTTTTTTGTCCGTTGTGCATGAGGGCAATTGCGGCCATTTATCTTCCCCGTTTGTTGTTTTTTTGGCGCTTTTTTGCGCCGTTTGCAGATTTTGGTTTTGGCTGCGTGTTTGCATCTGCCATTTTAGGCTTGCCATTTGGTTTTGGCCGCGCGGCTGAACCCGCTGGCGCGCCGGATAAATTGGCGGGCAGGTTTGCAAAAAGGGAGGAATAGATGGCTTTTGCAAGCTCCTCTTTTTTGGACTCAAATTGAGCCTCAAGGGTGTAGTCAACCATTACGCGCCCGTCTTTTGACTCTGCGCGCACCCCTCCCAAGCACTCAAGCGGCTCTCCGAGGCGAAAGCCCGCCTGCGAGAGAATCTGGGCGTCTTCTTCCCTGCAGCGCACGATTGCGCCGGGAAGTGAGAGTTCGCCAAGGGCTTTTTGCGCCCACTGGGCAAGCTTGCTTTTGTAGCCTGCGGATTTTGGCAGGCGGGAATATGCGTCCCATGCCTGCACCAGGCTTTGGCGCACCGCCTCGTCTTTTGCATCCGAGATTAGCTTTGATGCCTCAAGCTGGGCGGCGTTTTCGCGCTCTTTTGCCTCCAAATCGCAGAATTTGCCCGCCTGCTCCACGGAGGATTCAATGGATTCTGAGGAGGATTTCTTTGCCAAATCCACTATCTTGCGCGCCTGCGCTTTTGCCTCTTGCAGTATGGCGGCTGCCCGAACCTTTGAGTTTTGCTCAATCTGCGTGCAGAGCTGCTGTAGGCCCATGCGCTCAACCCCTAAAAACGGGATTAAATGGCTTCGGCGCCAGAGCCTATTTTGCCCAGCATCAGAAACGCTACGACGAATCCCAGAAGGACGATTAGTTCCGGGAGGGCCATGTAAACGATTAGCTTCATTGCCTCCTCAGGCCTCTCCGCGACTACGCCCATGATTGCCGAGCCGATGGATGCCTGCGCCCATGCTGTTGCGAGGGCGGCCCCTGCCATTGCTATTCCTGCGCCGAGGGCGATTCCCCCTGCGTCTGACATTGCCGTTGCACTTGCTATTGGATCTACTGCCATATATACACCTCATTAACATTTGAAGTATTAGCTCTCCTGCGGCTGAACCGAGTCAAGCGTATACCTCCTTTTTAGCATGAATGGATTAAAGGGCTTGCCTCCCCCGTGGAAGAATTTCTGGAAGAATTCCACGACTGAAAGCCTCGCCCCGTGTATGAAGCCCTCAAACATTGCGATGAACGCGTTTGCTGCGTGCGCAAATGCATATGCGAGAGCCATTATTATAAAGAGAATTATGCCCAGCGGGGAGGAGAGCATCTGCATGTTTGGCATGAGGAGGCTGTTTATTGCCTCGGCAAGAATTACTCCCGCCACTCCGACTGCGGCGATACGGACAAAGGACATGATGTTTGCTGCCAGCCCCGGCACTTCAACAAGCCCTATGGGGCCCTCAAGGGCTGCGAGGGCGATTATGCCTACGCCGAGAAGGGCGGCCCCGATTATCCCCTGCTCAAACGGGACTGCGTTTAGCAAAAAGCAGGCGACAGCAATTGTGCCTCCGATTTGAACTACAATCCATGCGATTTTTGCCACGGCGTGCTTTTTGGAGTGGTGCCATTCGTTTATTGCGCCAAGAATGAAGCCGAGGGCTATGTTTGCCCAGCCTACGCCTATGGTGAGGAGAAGGAGGCCCTCTATGTTTGAGACGCGGTGGATGAGCGGAGTGTAGAGGGAGGCGCCAAGGAGGGCTTGGTGGGAAAAACCGAAATATTCATCAAACATTGCCCCGAAGATAAAACTCGGGATTGCGCCTATCTGCCAGATGCGCGCAAAATTGTACATCATGCCGCCCTTTTTTACCTTCATGGAAATTAGGGTGGCGATTAGAAAGCTGATGACGGCGTAGCCTGCGTCCCCGATTATCAGCCCATAGGCTATCGGGATTGTAAATAGGATGAAAATGGATGGGTCAAGCTCGCTTGCATTTGGAATTGAGAGAAATTCCACAAGGAACTGGAAAGGCTTTGCCGGGCCGGGGTTCTCAAGCACTGTGGGAGCTCCCTTGGAATGGTGCTCGGCCTGGGGGACTTTTTGTATTGCCACCTGCCCTTCAAGGAGTTTTTCAGTGGTGTTTTTGAATTTTTCAAAATCGCGCTCCTTAATCCAGCCGGATGCAAAAAAACACTGGGCTGAATTTGCGAATTTGGATGCCTCGCGTGCGAGGTCTGCGTCCATTGAGAGAGCCTCCTCTATTGCAAGGAGGCGCGGGTAGTAGTGTTCGGAGAGGGAATTTAATTCAAAGTTTAGCTCCTCTGTGCGCATCTTCAGGCGCTCAAGCGAGGCCTGCGCGTCAAAGAGGGCCTGCCTCGGAGTGCCTTTGATTTGGGGGATTGCAATTATTTGGGCTGCGCCGAGGGCTTGGGAGAGGTCAAGGCCGGCGGGGGAGGCTATGAGCGCGAGGCTTGAATTTGAATCTTGCGGGTCCTGCGCATCAAGCCATTTTGTGGCTTTTGTAAGCCTTGCGGCTGATTTTTTTATTTCATCCAATGATTTTTTTTTGCAGGAAATTAGGGTAAATCTTATTTGCTCCGGCTTTTTTGAGAAATCTACCTGGAGGGGAAGGAGGCGCTCAAGGGCTTTTCTTTGCGCCTCAAGGGGCTCGTGGCTTTTTTTTAGCTGCTTTAGCTCGGCGAGTATTTCAAGGATTCTTGGGCCGATGGTTATTTTGCGCGCTTCATCTACCGGATTTTTGATTTGCACCGGGGAGGATTCTATGGGCGGGAGGGCGTTTTTTATTCCCCTCACGCGCACAAGCTGCTCGGAAATCTGGTCGTAAATTTCAAGGGTTTGCCCCTTTTCAAGGCCCAGAGGGCCGTGCTCGGTTGCCTCAAGCTCAACCATTCCAAGGCGCCTCCAGAGGGATAAGGCTGCCTGAAGGTCCTTGCTAAGGCCAACCATGCGCACTTTAGCCATTTTTATCGGGTAGAGCATCAAAAAACCCTTAAATGTACGAGTCCGCGAGGCTTTGCGCCTTTTGCGGGCTTAAGCGCATTTTGGATATTTCCTGCGCCTGAGTTTGGGCTTGCGAGAGTATTTTTTTAACGGACTTGTCGGCCTGCGCCCTCGCCTGCGCGATTATTTTGTCTTTTTGGATTACCGCCTCTTTTGAAGCGGCGGCCTGAATTGAAACGGCGCTTGCGTTTGCATCTGCAACCATGTTTTGCGCCTTCTGCTGGGCTTTGTAAATGAGTTTTTGCGCCGACTCCTCGGACTGCGAGACGGAGCGTATTTCTTTTAGAAAACTCTCAGGGTTATTGTCCTTTTTAGGCCCTTCCATAAAATCACAAACAGGCAGTTTACTCAAAGGAGTATAAATGTTGAAAATTTTTAAAGGTATAAGGGAGGAGAAAGGCATTTTGGGGTTTTCTTATTAAGGGGGATTGAGCTATATGTGCGGATGGTTTTATGCCTGCGCAATATTTGAAATATAAGGTCAAGTCTTTGGTTGGGGAGGCAGATGGGATTTATACCCTGAATTTGGAGCCTGTAGATGGAGAAGTGCCAAAATATGAGGCGGGGCAGTTTTTCATGCTGAAAAACACGAATTTGGCTGCGGACATAAAACCCAAAATAAAGCCTTATTCGGCACTGCACCCTTGGAGGGCAGGGGAGCTTAGCTTCGGGGTGAAAGTGCACGCGCAATTTTCAACCGCCTTGTGCTCTTTGAAGGAAGGGCAGGAGATAGAGTGCAGCGGCCCTTACGGATTTTTTACTTATGCAAATGGAGATTGCCCGGCAGTTTTTATTGCCGGCGGGATTGGGATTACCCCGCTCCTTACCATGATTGAGAATTTGGCCGCGCCCTCCCATGCGGGCAAATATTATTTGATTTATTCAAACAGGGGGGAGAAAGACGTTGCTTATAGGGGGCTTTTGGATAGACTGGCTTCTGAAAATTTGAATTTTAAGCTTGTTTATGCCATGACCGGCGAGGGGGAATGCGGGTTTGAATGCCAGAGGAGAAGAATTTCAATTGACATGCTTAAGGAACAGGTTTTGGAATTTGATTCGGCGCACTTTTACATGTGCGCAAGCGCGGGGTTTCTGGAGGCTATGGAGAAGGCGCTTATTGATGCGGGAGTTTCAAAGGAGAGGGTGCATGTTGAGAAATGGTAGAAAAATTAATTTTGGAGAGGGGTTTGTTAATTTTGGCAGGGGGGTTTGGGGGC
>JAZDKV010000119.1:0-18604 GCA_043802645.1 Microcaldota archaeon
TCTGAACCAAATGCACCCGCGCTTATTTTAGCCGAGGAAACATTTTTTGAACCAAAGGCAGGGTCATTTTTTGCGAAGGATTTTTTTGAAGCAGGGCTGTTTTTTATTTCAATATTTTTTACCTCAAGGGCATCTGTGCCCCATTCCCATCCATCCATGCCTTTTGAAAATTTTAGCAAGGCGTCTTTTTCGCCCATCTTTGAGAGCACAAAAAGGAAGCTCTGGGATTTTTTTTGCGCAATGGCGCATAATTTTTCCATCCCCCTTGAGGAGCGGCGCACATACTCGTACGAGAGAACTGATGCAAGGGAGCGGGCTTTTTTGCAAAGGGCAGGGCTTGCGCTTTTTGAAGTGCTTATTATCATAGGGAAAAGAAGGAATTAATTAAAATAAAAAGGGGCTAGTCCGTAGAAATTTCCTTTGCAATCGGCTGGCGCATCTTGTAAACCTGCCTTGAGCCGCAGAAGGGGCAGCGTGTAAACTTGGGCTCAAGCTGGTCCACTTCCTTCTTGCATTTTGCGCAAACGTACATTTCATTACCTCTTTTTTGCGGCTTCCTTGTACTCGCGCAGCATCCTCTCAAGGACTTCCCCCGAGGGTGTGGTAAGTGCATAGGTGCCGCCTGCAAATATGTATCCGCCTGTGGACTCCCATATGGAGTTTGAGACTCTCTTTACAGCCTTGCCGGTCCTCGGGCAGACGTATCTGGCGGTTTTTGAGTGTATAATCTTTGAGGCTCTTTTTCTCAATTCCGAGCCCGCGCGCACGTTCATGTCAGACATATATACTACCTCTGTTTTGGATGGGCTGCTCTAGCCCTCAATAATCTTGCGCAGATTTGCACTCTGCTCAAAGGATATATCCAGCAACTCCATTATATTCCTTTGGGTAAAGCCCGCAGCGCCGGTTTTCTGCCCGGAGCACATGGACTCAGGAGTCGTTGCAATGGTAATCGCGCCCTCAGCCCCGCTCTGCTCCACGAAATCCGGGTCAAGGAGGAACTGCTCGCCGTATTTTGCAAAGGTGCAGGAGGTGGCGTTGTTCTTTATGTCAAGCTTTCCGGCAATTTCATTGCGCATTATCTTGCCGTCCTCTATTTTTGGCATTCTCGTGTTCTTGAGCGCAGCCATCGCCGCCATAAGGCCGGCGTCAAAGAGGTTGCCGTCATGGTCAATTACCCACAAGTCAATGTATGTGGCAATTACCTTCTCGGAACCCTCAATGCTCATGCTCTTTAGGTCTATTGCCTCGGCAGAGCGAACCGCCCTGTCAACCACTCTTGCAACCTCAATTGCCTCAACGCGCGGAGGGCCGGGCTCAAAGTGGGGGGAGCCCAAAGGCGTGAATTCCGCCCCTGTTGAGAGAACTCCCTCATTCGGCCTGTCCGGAAATGGGGTTGCCAAATCAATTTTTATGCCCGCAATCACTTGAGTCTTTCCCATCCTGCATATGGCCGAGCCTTCGGCGTTTTGCAGGGGGTTTTTTTCAATCTCAATTTCACGGTACTCCATTTTCTGGCGCCCGTCGGCCCTCTTGCCCTTCTGGAGAAGGGAGAGTACTTGCTGGTGGTTAAGCTCTTCTTGAACGTCCATAATTATCACCTATTGCTCCCCGTCTGAGAGGGGCAGCTTCTTGATGCCGTTCTTCTCAAAGCCCTTCTTGAGGGCTTCAACCTGCATCTCATGAATCGCCTTTACGGCATTGCCTGCCATTTGCATGCCCTCCTCAACTTCCTGCCGGTTGAGAAGCCCGTCCATCTGGTAGAGGAGTATCTCGCCTGTCCTTGCAGAGAAGGCCATGGGGTTGTCTGACTGGCCGTAGTTGTCCTCGTCTTTTGAGAGGTCAAGGGCGATTTTTCCACCGACTTTTCCAACCGCAACCGCGCCTATTAGGTCTTTGCAGGGAATTCCCGCATCCGCAATTGCAACCGCAGCGGCAGTGAGAGCCGCGCAGCGGGTGCCTCCGTCCGATTGCAGCACGTCTATGTAGACGTCAATGGCAGTCCTTGGGAAGCTCTCCGTAATCACGATATTCTCAAAGGCCTCTGAAATTACCTTTGAGAGCTCCTGGCTTCTTCTTGAAGGCCCGGAGCGCCCGTGCTCCTCAAGGGAGCAGAAAGGCGCCATATTGTACCTGCAGCGCACTTTTGCCTTGTAGGGGGATGAGTCATGGCGGGGTATGCATTCTCTCGGGCCATAAACTCCCGCCAAAATCTTGTTCTTGCCCCATACGCACAAACATGAGCCGTCTGCGTTGTTTAGCACCCTTGAGGCTATCTTAACATCGCGCAGCTGGTCAAGAGCCCGCCCGTCAAGGCGCAGCCCGTCATCTCGTATAAGTTCTGGTTTCTCGCTCATAAATTTCACCTTCGCCTGTCGTTTCTTCTTGCAAAGCCGCCCGAACTCCTGCGCGGCCCTCCTCGTGAGAAGCCTCCTCTTGAGGGGGGCGGGGAGTCGCTTCGCGGCATGGATTCATAATTAGATTCGGAGATTTCCGACACTTCTTTGCCGGATTTTTCGGCAAGGAATTGCGCCATCCTGTCCGTTAGGCCCGACGTGTGGGCCTGCTTCTCAATCATGTCTATTGCCTCTCTTGCAAGGGAGACGTCCCCTTCGTTTGATATGAATACAATCCCGTTTCGCCCCACGTACATGTTGCAGCCGGTGGCATGGGAAATGAGCCCTATCATTGAATTTTTCTTGCCTATGAGCCTTGGAATTTTCACCGGGGAAATTCTTGCAAGCTGCCCGTCTTTTAGAAGCCGGGCATCGGTCAAGTCAATAGTCCCGGTCTCATCCACGCTCTTAATCCTCGCCATAATCATGTCCGAGAGCCTAAAAGTTGAGCGCGTCTCGCGCGAGGAGAGAAAGCATTTGTTCGCCGAATTTATGTCCACATCATAGCCTGAGTGGCGCGAATCGGCGACAAATCCTATCACCGGGTCCTCCTCAATGGGCTCGTATGGCCCCTGAAGGGGTATCACTTTGCCCTCGTCGGTAAAAAGGCTAATCACTGTAGCATACGTTTTTCTGCCGTCCGTATAGGTGTATGCAAGCCTCTGCGGAGTCTGGGCTATTTCATCGCCCGGCACAACAATATTCGCCATAAGTTCACTCTCATTCAAGCATTCGTGTTTCAACTGTCGCGGCTGTTGCCTTGTTCAGGCGGTCAAAGAATTCCCCGACAAGCCCTGCGGGGACCTCAACAACGCATATGAGCGAGCCGTCATTCGCCCATTGCTCTTTTTGCATTCCCTGCATTTTTAGCATCCCGTAAGCGCGGTGTGCATGTGAAGGGGGGACTTTTATAGCTATTTTCTTTCTTGCAAGCTTAATTGGAAGCAGGAGCTTTATTTTATCAAGCGTCTCTTCCATCTGCGCGGATGCGTCTTTTATCGGGTCTATGTCAAGGCGGGCCTTGTCCATCGCTTGCGTGATTCTTGCAAGCGTATGCACCGCCCCGGTCCTTGGGTCAATAGCCTCGCGGGCAATGAGCGCCGCGATTGCCTCCCTTTTCTGGACAACCAACTTGCGCCTCTGCTCTGTTGTGAGGGCAATGTTGCCCTCGTCTATAATACGTTGCGCTATAGCGCCAACATCTTCTGTTCCAAATGCCTTTTGCAGGGCAGAGCTTTTATGCCTTTCCCCCTTTCTTGCATCTTTAAACACTTCATCCACTGCCATCATTTTGGCAATGGAGATGCTCTTTCCCTGCCGGTACTCAAGCGCCATGTCGGGGTCCACGAGTATCTGGAATTCTTCCCCCTCAATTTTGAGGTGGGCAACTATTGCCCTCTCAAGGCTTACCATTTAGCTCACTTTGAGACTACGAGCTTTTCAACCTCCTTCTGCGCCAGCAACTCAAACTTTTTGGTTGTGAGGGGGCAAATTGAAATCTCAACGTTTGTAGCATCAAGCTTTAGCTCGGTATTTTTCTTGAGCGCCTTTATCGCAAGGGCAATGCCCTGCGCGCTGCTCAGGGTTTCCTTGTATTCCTTCTCAAAGAATTCCTCAACATCTTTTTTTCCGGAGCCTATGGCGCATGCCTTGTATCCGGTAAGCGCCCCCGAAGGCTCTGCTTCATAGAGGCGCGCGATGTCATCCACGCCTGCTATAAGAAGCGAAACCCCGAATGGGCGTATTCCGCCATACTGGGTATAAACCTGCATGAGGTCGCAAAGCTCTTTTGCAATCGCCTCAACCGTTATATCCTGTGCGTAAGCGATTTTGTGGCGCTGGGCCTCTGTCCTTGCAATATCCACAAGCCTTCTTGCGTCGGCTATGAGGCCGGAGGCGGTTGCGCTTATGTGCGAGTCAATTTCAAAAATCTTCTTCATGGATTCGGGCACAAGAAGCTTTGAGGGGGCGTTCTTGTAGGCCACAAGAATTACTCCGTCCGCGCATACCATTCCTATTGCAGTCGCGCCCCGCCTTACCGCCTCTTTTGCATACTCTACCTGAAAAAGCCTGCCATCCGGCGAGAAAACCGTAATCGCCCTGTCGTAGGCTTGCGTTGCTTGAGGATACATAATTCAACACCCCTTAAAGACGTAACCATCCGTTTTACTGGGGTTGATTTCTTGGGCAATATATAAAAACTAATCTAAGTCATGCCCCTGCCAGCAAACCAACTATCCACAACCCAAGAAGCAAAATAGCCAAAGCGGCTGCCATGCCAACTATGAATTCAACAAAGCGGCTCATAATTTTCACCTTTTCTTGGGCTGCGCCTTCATAGCATCTATGGCCAGGTCCAGAAGGCGCTCGGTGGACTTCTCTATATGCCCCAAGGAAGCCCGTACTTCTCCAAGTTCCTTGTCCATTCCATATACCTTAATTTTAAGCGGATTTAAGTAGAAATGCCACGCCAAGAATGCAAAAACTATCAGAGAGGCAAGCCACTGCATTTCAACTGGCACAGAGATGCCAAAAAGTTCAACCGGGTCATCAGTCAGTATCGCCATTGCCAGAAGGACTGCAAATATGGCCAGAAAAAAGTAAGAATATCTGTCAAAGAGATGTTTGGACCTTCCATTTTTTGCGTATTCAGAATAAAAATACAGGAGAAGGAATGCGCAAAAATAAACCCAGAAGAGCAACATATACTGCATGGCTTGCTAAAAACGGCGGTTTATTTAAATCTCCCTAAGCCAGTTTTCCACTCGTGCGAGCATTTGCTTATTTTTTATTTCAGGAGCAAACCCACGCCGACTTTCGTATTGGCAGGGGAACCTTTGACTGCTGGCAGGAGGTTATTTCCTCGTCGGTAAATGCAGGGGAGCCGCAATCGGTCGTAGTAGAGCCGTATATGGAATAGGCAAGCGGCTGCGAGGAGGTCTTTGTAGTGAGGAGGCTGTCATACATTGCCTTCTGCGCCCCGTCCTCAACATAGCATTTCTTGCCCTCGGGCAAGCCCGCTATAAGCTCGGCCTGGTAGGGTGCAAAATATGCGTCTGCCTGAAGCTGCGGGAGGCTGAAAGCAATTATGCCGCATCCCGTTTCCAAATCCACGGGGGAGTTGCAGAGGGTGGGCGGGGAGTTTGAGGACTCAATTTTTCGGCAGGTTACCTGCTGGTTTGAATCCGCGCAAGCCTGCGCCCGGTCAGCCCTAAAGCAGCTTGGCTGGCATTTTAGCAGGTCGTTTGGGGCCGCGTCCGCGTAAGTGTTTGAATTCTTGTCATAATTCTCGCACGGGTTGCCATCAAGGCACAACGCCGAGCCGGTCCCGCACGCCCCGCTCTGAATTTCCAAAGCGCTGCACGGCTTGCACTCGCAGTGGCCCTGTGAAATTGCTTTTTGCAGGGCAACAGTTACGTCTGGGTGCAGGAAAGTGGTGGAGCCAAGCTCTGCTTTGCAGAAGGGCAAGCCGCTACCTGCCACATCATTTATTGTATCCGCGCTTGTATCCATGAGCCTTCCGTTTTGCTCCTCTGAATATTGGGAGGCGTCCGTGTCCCCGTTGTCAAGGGGGGGAAGGAGCATTCCCGCAATTCCCGCCTTTGCCATTTGCGGCTGCATGGAATTAATCGCATGGTAGAGGCTCTCAAGCATGTAATTTCCATTCTCCTGCGAGGCGGCGCTGCTTTTTGGAATCTGCAATTTGTAAAGAGTCGTATATCCCACATGCTGCAAAACCCTGCGCGAGATATTTATCGTGTAGTTGAGCTGCTCTTTCATTTGCTGCGGGTCGGAGGAAATTCCGCCAAGATTTACGTTTAGAATAAGCATGCTCACCTTTGCAATCTGCGGAGGGATTTGGATTTTTGCAGCCCACTGCGGCCCGAATTTCTCCTCGTTGTAGATAATAGGGTTGTAGCTTCCCCCGCCCCCCGCGCCGGAGAAGTCCGTAATTGCTTTTTTCAAATCATCCGGGTAAGTGCCGGACGAGAGGGCGCCAATTGTCGGAGTATACTCCACTGCCAGCATGCAGTCTGGGCACAAGAGGCTTGCACTGGTTATCCTGCCTATAGCATCCGTGCATTTCGGCCCGTCCTGCGCGCCGGGGTCGGCCTCCTTGTCCGCGCAATCGTCCGGCAAATTTGCAACCTCGAGAATTACTGCAGAGCGGTTGTTCTCAAGGTATGAGAGGAAATAGTCGTTTTGCTGCGCGCCATTTACTTCGCAGTGCGAGGGGTCGTGCTCAACGCACCACCACAGGGTTTGCACGAGGCATATCTCCGGAGTGTAGCTTCCGCCTAATTGGCCGCACTTGTCCTGGCTTAAGCCCCTCAAATCAATTTTCCTTGATACTCCATTGCCGCTTGCCGCAATGCTATAATCCCTGATATCCAAAATCGGAATTATGTTTGCAGACTGGTATTCGTCAATTTTTGATGCGAGGAAAGAGAAGTCCGGGTCCGTGGAGGGGCTTCCGGGCAAAGAGGGGATAAATCCGTTTGCATCCTGCGGGCATTGGCAATATCCGCCGTTTGAAAAACAGTCATTCGGGCAATACCCGTATGGCTTTGAGGAATCGGAGGGTGCCCAGTCGCTTACATTCTGGTATGCGTATGAGAGGACGCTGCCGCAAGGCTTGCAAACGCCGTATGTAAGCACTTTGGGAATCCCGTTTGAACCAATCTGGCAGTCCCCAAGGCCCTTTATCTGCCAAGTGGCATCCCATCTCCAGTACTGGCCGGTTCCGCTGTCATATATTATATCCGGCATCTTGGTTGCCTGCTCCTTTGTGCCCTCATAGGGCGCAGTGCCGAGCTTTACTAGGTCCACTCCATCCTGCATATTGCACGCGCTTATGAGGGGCATCTTATTTTGCAGGTCTGCAAAAGTCACGTCCCTGTTTGTTATGATGTAAGCCCCGATTCCCCCCCATTGCCCTGCCCACACTGACTGTTTGTCGGGCACCGCGCTCATGGACTCCGCCCAATTCTGCTCTATCCCATCCTCAATCCCGCTTGTGTCGTCCCTCCAGGAATAATACCTTGTGAGGGCGTAGCCAAAATCGCAGCCGGTTCCCATTGGGGCAGGGATTCCATTCACGTCTATGCAGCCGTCCGCGCGCCCTCTGGCATTCGGATTCACATTGTAGCCTGCCGGGCATTTATCAACCGTATCTTTCCACTGCGATTGTGGGTTAAGGCCCTTGTTGTAGCACATCATCTTGTAATCAAGCACCTGCTTAACCGACATTTCAATAGGGGTGGAATCTGTATCTGGATAGCCTCCGAACTTGTCTATCTTGCCCGTGTCAACCTGCTGCCCACCGACCTCTACAAATGCATTGTTGGCCACGCCATAATCGCATGAGAGCACGGGCTTCTCCGTCCACTCGCAGTGCATCTTGTCCGCCTGGCATTGCACCTGCTCCCTTGAGCCCGCTTCATAGCTTGAGCACAGGTAAGCCGCGCCGCAGTTGTCTATTACCTGGCAGCCGCAGGCCACTGTATCCCCATTTCCATTAATGCAGCCGCTTCTTGAGAAGGCGCCTTTGTCGCAGTCTGCGCTTAAGCAATCCTCATTGGTAAGGCACTCAAAGGCGCGCCCTCCCCCCGGCCCAGGCTTTAGGTATTCATCCTGTGCCTGTTTAATCTGTTCCGGAGTTGCCCCCTGCCCCTGAATGTACTTTATGTCTGGCAGAGTGTGGTAATAGTCCGCTGAACTCTCAAGCGGATATGCCCCATCAAGGCCCTTGTAATATTGCCCTATGTCCACAAAAGGCGCTTCTACCTCGTTTTGTGAACCCGGCGGGGAAACAGCCGCATCCTGCGTGATAAGAGGCTGGTTGTCCGTGCACGCAGGCAAATTCGCGGTTGCGCATAATTTTGCGCAGGCCGCCAGCGCCGCGTCTTTTGAGCCGTAAGTTGCCTCGCTGAATTTTATATTTGCCAAATCCGGGTTTACGGATGGCTTGCAGCTATAAGAAGTTGCGCCGAAGCTGTCCTGCCCCTCATCGCACAAATAGTTGGAAACGTAGCCCTCATAATTGCCAGAATATTTTGCGGGCGCATTCCCGTTTGCATCAAGATATGCAGTGAAACGGTCCACAACCGAATTTGCCTGCGCGTTGCCGCAGTAGAAATCGTTTGGGGGGAAATAATAGCGCGCCCTGTCATAATCCGAGAAGGTGCCCTGTATTCCAAGCCTGAACGAATTCACAAAGGAGCCGTCTTTTTTGAGAATGTTTGCAGCCTTCGTGTCCATCTGCATAAAGGTGCACGCTTTGGCGTAGAGCCCCTGGCCGGCATCTGCGTAATCCAAGGATGCGGCGCTGCCCGGCTGTGCCTGCGACTGCAGCCCCTGGCTGTCCGCGGTGAGCTTATATGAGGGGGAATTCGTGTAGCATACCATCGCCCCGCAATCATTTTGCACGCAGGGGTTCGGGGTAGCGTCCACACAAATCGGGGCAATTGCAACCTGGTTGCCGTCTTTGCCCGTCCCATAGCATGTGTTTTGCCCGTCCGCATTTGTGCAGTCTGCCCTCTGGAAATTGCAGTTGTTATCGCACTCGCTTGGGCTTAGGAAATTGCCATTTGCATCCTCCAGAGGGCCCGCAGCCACGTCGCTTCCATATACTGCCCCGGCAGAGCGGTCCCAGAGGGAACACTGGCCGCAGTTGTCAAGAATAATATAACCGTTTGAATCCGTAATAAAATTTCCGCTTGAGTCCGCCCTTGCCTGGCATACGTAATGGCCCGCATCCGCGTTTTGCATGCAGCAGTCCGCATAATACAAATTGTTGTTCGGGTTTTGCACGCATCCGCTAACAAAAATCAGAAAAGCAAACGCCAGTGCACAAAGCAGGTATTTTTGCATCTAAATCACTTTTGAGAGGAACCTCATGATATTTCCGCTGTCCCCCCCCAACACGGGCGCAATTGCCACTATGAACAAAATCGCAGCGCCAAGGGACACGAGCGGGTAGAAGAAAGCCTCAATCTGCATTTTAGCAAGCTCCGTTCCCACCTGATTCGGGTCGCCGGAGGCCGCCGCCGCATTGCTAATCGCTTGCGGCGGAGCCGTAATCATGTCCACAAAACCCGAGAAGCTGTCAAAGCACGCGTTAGGCTCAGCCATATTGTTTGAGGGAAGGACGGACGAGGGGGGAGGGCGCACGGTAGTTGGGTCAAGCATGATATATGCAATCGGGAAAACAAAATAAAACGCGATTGCTATTGCTATGAAAAGCCCGCCTATGCCGCGAAACACCGGGAAAATGCGCAGTAAAATTCCAAGGGGCAAAAATACTGCAAGCATGTTCTTTGCAATGTAGTCCGCGAACATGTACTGCCCGTGCAAATTAATCGCAATCGGGGCTATGCGGTTTGCAATGTAGTGCGAGCGCTCCATCTCTGCGTGCAGGCTGGTGTCCCAGTCAAAGCAGTAAACCGGAAAAGACATGAAATAAACGCAGGAGGTTGTAAGCCACTCCACTTTGCGGTTGTTCTCATACGCCCTATTGTACAAGTCTTCAAGGTAGGCGATTTTCTCCTCAAGCTTGCATTGCACAATTCCAAGCGGGCCCATAACCCATCCGCTTCTCTGGTATGCCCACACATCCTGTGCAGCGCCGGCGCACACTGTGGCCGTTCCTTGGGGCAGAACAAGCTCCACCACTCCGAAAGCCGAGTCGGCAACCATAACAAGAACAAAAATCATTATCGCGGATGCGGTCACCTGATAAAATTCTGAAACCGCAAAGCGCTCAACTGAGGGCATGGAGAAGGCGCGGGCAAGAACATAGACCAAAGTGTTTGCAAGAATGCAGATGGCAATTGCAGCAAGCGCCCAGGGCCTCCAGTCATGGCGCGCATCATAGTTTGGACTCTGTGGATTGCCGTTAAAGTAATCCATGAGCGGGCTTGCATCATTCCACTGTTGTTCTTGTGCGTGCAAAAGCTGGGGGAGCATTGAGAAGAGCACAAGGCCCGCAAGCACAAGGACTGCCCAATATTTTTTCATATCACACCAACTGGGTAAGCTTTGAGGCGTCTATTTCCCCTCCAAAGACTATCGCAAGGTTTGCTATAAACGCAATGGTAACCAAAAGCGCGGCGGTTGGCACGAGCACCGCGCGCACGAAATTCTGCGAGGTAAGCCTGAAAAATTCAGAGAAATTCACGTTTGCCATATTTTTTATGTTCGGGTCGTCCCCCGACGCGACTTTCGGCTGCGGGTGGGAGTCCACGTAGCTTGTAGAGCTTGCACCGGTAATCGAGTTCTCGTCCTTGACCACCATTGTAATCATACTCTGAAGGCTGCCTGCCGCAGAGCCGCCGTAATATCCGGCGTATACTTGCGAGGCGTCCTGCCCGTGGTATATCGGCCCTAGCATAATCCCGCTCATGGCAAGCACAAGCGGGTAGAAAATGAAAAGGCCTACTCCAAGGGCAACCATGCCCCCGCCGAAGGAGCGCAGGAAGGGAACAGAGCGCATTATGAGCCCCAAGGGAATGAGGGCAAAGAAAAATCCGTTTGAGGCGCTAAAGAATACGAGGGAGAAATACTCAAATAGAAGGGTAAGCATAAATCCCGTGTTTAAGTTCAGGAGCATTCCCAAAGTTCCCGAAGTAGTATAATCTCCCGAATACATGCTGTAGCTGTAACCGTTCATCCCAAAGCCCAAGCCCTGGTTGTCATAATTGTTGTGCGTTGCCCTCATGTCAAGGGCGCCCATGTCGCGCCTGACCATGACCATTGTGAGGTGCGTCTGCCCAAGCGCCCAGTTCAAATATTGCTGCGCCGCAACCATGGGGGTGCTATCTCCCGTAATGACTGCGGGGCCAGTGCCCGGGCCGGCATAGTTTCCAAGCGAGGGCGCCCAGGCAAATAGCTCGGACATCTGGAAAGTGCATGCAAAATTTGCAAGCCAGATTATAATTATGAAAATTACGGGCACAAACAAAAGCTGCACTGCCTCGCTCTTTGACCACTCAAGAAGGCGGGGGTTGTTGAGGGACTGCCCGCCCATGTAAACAAGCGCTATGATAATTGCCATGGCAATAAGCCCGGCCCCCATATAGTTTATGCTGGCTCCTATTCCCGTCTGGCACACCTGCGAGAGTTGCGGGGGGGTTGAGGCCGTGTTGTCGTATGCCAAAAAGCCCATGCGAAGGGCAGGCCCAGTCCTTGAGCCGGAAATTCCCGACACTTCTATATCTATAAAATCATTCTTTGCGCAGCCGAGGCTTGCGCAATCAAGGTTAATCTGCAAATTTCCGTTTGCCGCATCCTCCTCATAAGTCATGGAATTCAGAGGCTGGTTGTTCCGTGTTGTGGTTATTGAATATCTGTCTATTGCAACCCCGCTCTGGGGCGGGCCGACCTCCATGCTTATGCTGCCCAAAGGCTCTATGAAAGTGCTTCCCGTGTTTTTTAGCTCCGCGTATTTTTCCGGCGGGTTTGTAGAAATCAAAACCGGCGCTTGCGGAGCCTCTTCAATAAATAAAATTCCCGGCTGCATATGCCAAATGGCAGACTCCTGCGAGCCGGACACCGCTTTTATGTCCGCGCCCATCGCTCCCGCGCATTCTCCCGCGCACACGTATTGGTAAGTGGAGCCAAGCCCGCCCTGATTTGCATTTACCCTTATGTTCTGCTTTGAGGCTATGGGGACTTTTGCATAATCCTGCAGCGTATCGTCCCATACGACATTGTAGAAGCTGTATATGTGGGCGCCAATTTGCTGGCTGCCTGATGGCTGGTATGCGGTTATTTCAAAATTCTGGCCTTTCTTTGGGGCAGAGGGGTTTATGGAGCGGCTGTTAGGGGCTGCAAGCGGAGTTATCGCGGAAATTACTGCCTCCCCGCCTCCAATCGCCGCCCCTGCGAAAGTGCTTACATATACGTCTATAGTAATATCCTGCGTGGACTGCGAGACATCAAGGTTTGCGCCTATGGTGGAATATCCGTTTAACGGTTCAATTCCCAAAAATTCAAGGCGCGGATTTGTGCTTATGCAGTCCCCCGAGCCGTCAATCGGGCACTGAAACTCCCCTATTTCGGACGTCCCCTCAAAAACCGCCACCCGCGCTTTCTTTCCCGCAAGGATGCTAATGCCATCCCCCGCTACAAATGAGAAAGCTATCCGCGAATCCTGCCCAACAACGTAGTTTTGCGGCGCGGTTATTTGTATATCCTGCACTGCTTGGGCGCTTATGGAGAGCATTAGAAAAATAAAAACAAAAACCGCAAGAGCCAATTTTATCTCCTGCAAGCACCTAGCAAATTTTTCAGTGCGTTTGCAAATTGCCGATGCAATTTTTATCTTTTCCATCAGCTCAGCCTCGCAATGGACATGACGTTTATCTCCGTTCCGAGTATGTGCCCTATCCCCGTAACCGCAGCCAAAGCCGCGGTGAGGGCAAGCACTGTCATGAGCATATACCTCCCAAGCACCAAGAACAACACCCTCTCATCAAGCGAGGACGAGTCCGGAGGATGCGCAGCTATTATATCGTACATCTGGGCTTTTAGGTCCCCGGCATCCGGGTCAAATGGGTCGCAGACGTAGTTGCCGGTGCCCGGGTCGTAATTTCTTGCGTATTCGTCATGGGTTGCCAAATACGCATCCGCCGCCGCCTGCCCGGCTACAATCAACGCCGGGAAAAGAAAATAGAGAGAAACCGCCAATGCAATCAGGACGGAGCCTGCCTGCCTTGTGAAATATATGCAGCGCAAAAGAACGCCAAGAGGAAGAAGAAGGGGCAGGGCTATCGTTTTTGCCGCCGTGAGCAAAATATTCTCCGCCTGCAAATCCATCTGCGCAAAGCCTTCGGCGCTCAAGAGCTGCCCCGCAGGCGTGCGCAATATGCTCCATGACTGGCAGCCTGCTATCGTGAAACCCACTCCGAGCATGTTGCACATTCCGCTCTGTGCGCTCTGCTCGCCTACCCTGTTTATGAATTCAACAGTTTTGACTATTCTCTGGGAGAGAAATGCCGTATTTGCGCCGTTAATTTTTAGCGCCCAGTCGCGTATATCCTCGTCCGGAATTTGCGCATTTGATTTGAGGCTGTTGCAATACGTTTTGCTCGGGGCTGAAGGGTTTAGGGAGGAGCAATATTGGTCCGAGAGGCTTACTCCATAAACCCCTTTCTTTATGATATCATCCAGATTGGGGGCCGCAAGAATCAGCACCGCAATAATTGCAGCCGTAAGAACTATCTGCCCCGCCTCATCGTACAAAAGCGGCCTGAAAGACTCAAGGTGCATTATGTGCACCACCATGTAGGCGATGCTTAGCAAAAATACCGCAACAAGAATCGCGCCGCTAACCGCAGGCTGCCACTCGTTTGCCGCAAATGCCGCTTGCGAGAAAAAGATTATGGCGAGGGCTGCAAGAAAGAAAACGCGCGAGGCATGCGAGGGCGATGGCTGAACAGAAGGCGCGCAAAGCGTTTTTTGCATCTCATTTTTCCCCTCCATCAAATCAGCTTTAGCAAGCCCGGTATCTCAACGTCCCCTCCAAGAATGGGGGAGAGTGCGTGAATGAAAGCAAGCGTAGTGATTATCGCAAGCATTGGCAGAACTATCGCCGGCACTCCCATCGCCCCTATGTTCCTCCACGCGGTGTTTGTCGCTTTTGCCCCGGAAAGGGAGGAGACCAAATCCGCAGGGGTCACATCCGTTGCCCCCGCGCTCAAATCCTGCGCGGTGCAAAGAGAGCAGTCGGTCCAGACCTTTGGCTGTTGTGTGCACGACTCAATCTGGCAGAAGCCGCAGGAGAGGCAGGGGCTGTCGGGAAGCTCAATTCTGCAGGCGTCCCCAATGGTTTTGCACGCCTGCCCCACGTCCCCTCCTTCGCATCCGGGAGACAATCCGCTTCCCCCCAAATCTATGCGGCAGCGAAGCGGGCATGCCGTGCTGTCCGGTTGCGATAGTGCGCAGGTTGAAGAACCTGGATTCGGCAGGGGGTTATTCAAATCAATGTGGAAGTCCGAGAGCGGAATTGAGCAGTAGCCTATGGGGTTTGGAGCCTGCGAGTCCTGCGCAGTTCTCAAATCGCACTGTGAGGGGCTCTCACATGCAATATTTCCAAGCTGCCCCGCAACTGAGGGGAGGGTGCACAAACTGTTTCCATCCGCATCCGACTCCCTGCAGAAATAGGGGCAGAAATTGCAGTTTGCATCCGCGCCCTGAGACGGCAGTCCGAGGCCTCCGTTGTACATGTCCCCAGCAAGGCATTCAACCGCGCGCGCATTGTAAGTTGCATCGCAGGTATTGGCGCACGCGGATGCAACAGTATTTGCACTCCCCACATTGCCGCAGAGATTGAAATTCGCATTGTCCGGATTTATATTTCCGCACTCAAAATACTGGCCGCTTGGAGGCAAGTTGCCCAGGCCGAACTTTTGGTTTATATAAGAATCAATTCCCGCATATTTGTGCTGCGGGGTGCAGATGCGGTAAGATGTTGCTGCGAAATATGTGTATACTGCCGGGCAGCCATCATACCAATTCCCGTCGCACTTTTCATCCCCGTCCGGGTCCGGGCAGTTAGGGGCCGTGCTTTTATCCTGCCCGTCCACATATGTATTTTGGTTGCCTGCCCCAAGAGTCCCGTGTGCAACCACATTCAGATAGCATTTTGAGGGGCTTGGAATGTTCGTTTGGTCATACATAATTCCCCTCACCCAAATTCCCTGCGCAGCCGCAGCTGTCTGTGAGCAGTCATAATTCTCGTTCTGCGTGCAATATGCATACTGGCTGCCAATGCCCGGCGGCGCAATCCTCCCTCTGCACATGAGGTTGCAGTTGTGCGCATTTTCAATTCCGTAGTTTACCCCGTTGTACTCAAGGCCGCACATTTTCGCGGCATCCTCTGAGATTTCAACCTGCGCACTCCCGTCGCCATTTGCGTCCACCGTGTAATCATACCTGCACTCAACGGGGCAGGCAAGGCATGAGGAAACCTCGCGGTTTGCATTTGCAGCCGAGGAGGAATCATAATCCTCGCAAACTCCGGCAGTGTAAGGGACAGTTAAGCGCGGGTAGCAGAAGCCGTCGCAGCCGGCTCCCCTTGCGGAAGGGTCCGCAGTTGAGGGATTGCAGGAATTTGAGCACCCTGCGGGGAGAATTCCCTCCTGCTGCCCCTGTGTTTGCTCCCAGTCCAAATACACCTGGCACTGCGGGCCGGTGGTCTTCTGGGCATTTTCCACATAGCAGCCGCCGCAGAAGTTGGAATTGCCCTCAATGCCCGAGTACGGATTTGTAATATCAATCTCGCAAACCTGCGGCCCTACCTGCGCGCGGTCCACCTTGCAGCTGTCCGGGCAGTAGGCTTGCCCGTTTGCATCATCCGCGCAAAATGCCTGCGCATCCTCACTTGCGCACAGAGAGGCGACGTTCGGGTTTGCCCTCACGCTTACTGTGTAAGTATTGGCATCTTCCGAGATA
This sequence comes from Microcaldota archaeon, assembly GCA_043802645.1. Classification (GTDB taxonomy): domain Archaea; phylum Micrarchaeota; class Micrarchaeia; order Anstonellales; family Anstonellaceae; genus 1-14-0-10-45-29. The sequence goes on from JAZDKV010000119.1 coordinate 15,852, forward strand.
AGATATGGCTTTCCAAGCCCAATCTCCTGCAACTTCTGCTCAAGCGTATTCGGGTCCGGGGGGCTCAAGCCGTCCGTGGGAGGGAAAATAAAGTGCGGGCAGGTGCCCGGCTGGCCGAGTGCAAGCCTATACACAGTTTGATAAGGCGAGCAGGCGGGAGGTTCGGGGGCGACATTCGGGGTTGGATTGCCAAGCCAGCTTATGCCAGAATAGCCTGTGAAATCCGCATCCGTGCATGAGCCGGAATAAGCTATAGGGCTCTTGCTATAAACGCACTGCACCGGCTCATGGCTTGAGGAGCGGAACAAATCAACGCCATGATTGTAATTTATTGAGTCCGGGTTTGTGAACCTGCAGGGCTCGGGGCATCTTGCGCAATTGTAATCCACTTGTTTGTCCATCTTGCAATTCCCGTCGTTTGCATCTGATGCGCTGCATGCACCCTGTGAGCTATCCCCGTTCTTGAAATATTGCGGCGGAGTTGCACACGCATCGGGGCTTGTGCCAGTGGATGAGATTATATCTGCGGCATCAACCTTGCAAAAAGATGAGCAGCTGCCGCAGGCGTCCTTGTAAGTTCCCTCGCACTCCGCTATGAAAGTGGGATCTTTGTAACTTTGCTGCGAGGCATCAAAATTAATCCTGCACTCAAGCGGGCAGACATTTGCAATCCCTTTATCCTGCGCCTCCTTTATGCTCACTCCAAGCCCGCAGGCATCCGGCTCATTGCACACGGAATTTCTTATTGAGGGAATTCCGTACATCAAATCCGGCTTGCCGCTATCCTGCCTATCGTCCATGCACTGCTTGCACTGTATGTCGCAGACATTTCCCTGCCCGTCATGCGTTGTAATGTAAGGGGTGGCATCGCTTATGTAAGCCCTGCACTGTGAGGGGCACTGCGTGCAGTCAAAGGAGCCGGAATTCTCCCCGGTCATGTCATTTGCATTTGCAGTTGGCCCGACATAGCCGGTGCTTCCGGTTGCCTTTACCTGCGGCAGTTGCACTTGGCAGAAAGCGGGGCATGAGCAGGCAAACTCGCTGTCCGGGTCGCTTGAGCAGTATTTGCCCACCTCATTTTCGGTCATGGGCTTTATCGCCTTGCACGCAAAAAATATGGCATCGCACGCGGCATAATCGCAATTTAGCCCCGCGGGAGCCGGGAAATACCTGCACTGCGAGGGGCAGTTTTGCGAATCACTTGCTTTTATCGCCCCCGTATCCGTGTCCGGATAGCATAGTTGCACGCCTTGGCCAAACCAGCCCTGCGCGTCGTTTGCGCTTATGTAATCTTTTGCGTCTTTAACGCGCGCCTCTACAAGCGAATTGTAATCCTCGGTTGAGTAGACCCCGTAAACCGAGGCAACTTCAGCCGGGCCCTTTATGCCCATAGCAAGCGTGGCTCCATTTGTGTTTTTTGCCATGTCATAGCCCCAAGGCGCCTGAATTTTGCAGCTGTCCGGGCAAGTATCGCTTTGCTGCGAGATGGCCTGCGGCCCGTAAGCCTGAACCTGCAAAGTAAACCACGCAAGCAAATACATAGCGGGGAGCACAAGCATGAGGGAAAATCCGGCAGCAAGCAAAAGCCCGCCCAATTTTCTTGAGAAGAAAAATGAGCGAAGTATAAGCCCGAGCAAAATAGCCGATGGCCCAAGCACCGGAATTATATTTCCAAGAATAACTGCCTGGGCCGTGAGGCTTGTAATGAAATCCGAGAGTATGGTGAATTCAATCCTCTTTATTTCCGAATCAAGGCGCAGGTGCGCGTCGGGCCTGTATATATACCCAAGGTAGCCGAACCAAACAGTGCTGCTCTGGCCGCCGACGCTTCTATATGCCTCGGAGGCATCCTGCACGGATTCCCCAAGCGCACCCTTTGCAACGTCTGCTGCCATGCCGTGCAAATTGTCCGCGTAGCATGCGGCATACATATTCAGCCGGGTTATGTCCGGGCTGAGAGTTCCCACAAATTGCGCGTCAAGGCAGGGGCTGTGAATCTGGGCGGCCGTGTAATTTAGCATAGCATCCGCAAAATTCACAAAGCCCAAAAAGGCCACGACTATAAGCACCGTTGCCCCCGCCTGCACAAGCTCTATTTTTGCCATCTGCTTAATCTGGTCGTTTTGCAAAAAGAAGCCCGCAAAATATATGATGGCGACAAAAACCACCATAATCATCGCGGCTACCCAAATTATCGCCTGGTAATTTGCAAGCCAGTTCTGGGCAAAAGAGGTTGTGGATGCCTGCTGATTCCCTATAAGCTCCTGCGCAGTCTGGGCAAAAACCGAGGCCGCAAGCACAATTAGCAGAAGAGCCAAATATTTTTTCATACGCCAAAACCCTTTAGCCCCTTGGATAAGGCCATAGTCATCGTCACAATGCCAATCATGGCAATGTTTGGCAGAAGGATTGCCATCACTGCAACATATCCGATTTTTATTAACCAATCCCCGACTATTCCGTCCTTTGCAATGTCAAATTTCTCAAAGGGATTTTGCGTGTTTGCGCCCCCAAGCTGCTGGACTACCGAATCCGTAGCGCTAAAGGACACGATGTAAAGAAGAGGAAGCACAAAATAAATGGAAAATGCGAGGGCTATGAGGATATTTCCTATATCGCGCGTTGCGAATATGAGGCGCAGAAGAAGGGCGGTTGGCAGTATTATTGCAACCACTCCCGGAAGTGCAACGTTTAGGAAGAGCTTTTGCAGCTCAATCATCATTGCAAGCGGAATGTACAAATCAATCAAAAGC